>NZ_JAHRFC010000026.1:60654-78896 GCF_020883015.1 Microcoleus sp. CAWBG640 | reverse complement strand
TCGATGGTGGCATTGGCAGCGATAGTCTGAGTGGCGGCTTCGGCAACGACTTGCTGTTGGGTGCTGATGACAATGACTCGCTTTCTGGCGGTGCGGGCAATGATATTATCGGCGGCGGTGCTGGTTCTGACTTACTCACGGGGGATGTTGGCAATGATTTCTTCTACTACGAGACTCCTAACGAAGGTGTGGATATTATTGCTGATTTTAACAACGGTAATGGCAACGATAACTTCTTGTTCAGGTCTGCAAACTTTGGTGGCTTTACTAACTCTGGCACTGCTAACGATTTCACCAGTTTTATTGTCAGAAATATTGGCAGTGGTGGAGACAATATCAGCAAGCAATCGGTCATTTTGTTTGAAAATAAATTCGACAATGCTCAAGCAGTGAATGCTGTATTGAAAAATCAGAATGGTTCGGGCAAAACAGGAGCTTTCTTTGTGTATCTGAATAATACTTTCAACAAGTATGTTCTCGGCTTCGACCCGAATGCTGCTGATGACAGTCTCCCAGCTTTTGATTTGGCTGTGTTGAATTCTATTCCTACAGTCCCAGGTTCTCTGAGCACGGTGATTACTGCGTCGCAGTTTAAGTTTATCTAGCCTGAGATTTTAGATTGTTATGATTCTTAAGAGCAGGCATCCTGCCTGTTCCACCAAGAATGAATTTGATTGGGGGGTGGGCTCTTATAGCCCGCCCATAAAAGACTTGTTGAGAATCGATTGTTTGATTTTTGAGTAGTGTCGCAAGGAGGCGGAATTATGCCAAGTGCAGTACCAGCAGCTTTTCTGAGAGGGGACCCATTGTTCCTGTTAGAGAATCAACCAGCTACAACGACTTCATCTACCGGTACAACGACTTCATCTACCGGTACCACAACTTCATCTACTGGTACAACGACTTCATCTACTGGTACAACGACTTCATCTACCGGTACAACGACTTCATCTACCGGTACAACGACTTCATCGCCCGGTACAACGACTTCATCGCCCGGTACAACAACTTCATCTACCGGTACAACGACGATTTCGATAACGCCTGTATCACGACCAACTCCGATCGCCCCTCCGACCCCCCCCACACCGATATTTGTCGATGGCATAGTGGTAGGAAGCAGCATCGCTGACTATTTCATCGGTAGCTTGTTCAATGACACCATTTCCAGCCGTGAAGGGGATGACACAATTCTCGGTCGCGATGGGGATGATTTACTCAGAGGGGAGGATGGTAATGATTATCTCAACGGTGGAGCCGGCAAGGATATAGTTGATGGCGGCCCTGGTAATGATACCGCACGGGGTGGTAAAGATGATGACCTGGTAATTGGCGATCGGGGTAACGATCAAGTTTTTGGCGACCAAGGCAACGATACTGTCTTGGGTAGTGAAGGTGATGACACACTCTATGGCGGTAAGGGGAATGACTCTCTGCGCGGAGGTGGCGAGGGCGACTTAATTTTTGGCGACAAGGGCAATGACAGTATTTTTGGCGATACCGGCAACGATTGTTTGCAGGGCGGTGCTGGCACTGATTTGCTGTTTGGTGGAGAGGGTGGAGACATCATCAGTGGCGGCGTAGGCAATGATACTGCTGATGGCGGCGATGGAGATGACCGACTCTTTGGGGGGGATGGCAATGATTCTGTGTCTGGTGGCGCAGGAGATGATGTTATGGCGGGCGATCGCGGTACTGATACTCTGACAGGAGGCGATGGTGCGGATATCTTTATTCTCGGTAGGGTGGGCACATCCGCTGGGGGTAGCGGTTTTCTGACTACTGGTGGACCTCAAATTGGCGATGCTGATTTAATTACAGATTTTAAGGCTGGAGATTCGATCGGTCTAGCTGGAGGTTTGAGCTTTACAGACTTAAATATCTTTCAGGGTCAAGGATCGAATTCTAGCAACACAATTATTCAAGACAAGCGCACTGGTGAATTTTTGGCGGTCTTAATTGATGTTAGGGCTAACGCGCTAGATGAATCTAAGTTCACGACAGCTCAAATACCCCGCGTAGATGACAATCCCTTCATCATTCAGGGGACAACGACTTCCACCACTGGCACAACGACTTCCACAACTGGGACAACGACTTCCACAACTGGCACAAGAACTTCCACCACTGGGACAACGACTTCTACTACTGGGACAACGACTTCCACCACTGGCACAACGACTTCCACCACTGGCACAAGAACTTCCACAACTGGGACAACGACTTCCACAACTGGGACAACGACTTCCAGCACTGGCACAACGACTTCTAATACTGGAACAACGACTTCTACTACTGGCACAACCACAAGTCCCACACCAGCAACCACAACTCCCACACCAGCAACCACAACTCCCACACCAGCAACCACAACTCCCACACCAGCAACCACAACTCCCACACCAGCAACCACAACTCCTACACCAGCAACCACAACTCCTACACCAGCAACCACAACTCCTACACCAGCAACCACAACTCCTACACCCACAACATCAGCAGGGACAACCGCGAGTCCGACACCAGGAACATTACCAACACTGGTTCCAAGTCCGAGTCCGAGTCCGAGTCCGAGTCCAAGTCCGAGTTCTTCCATCGTCCCAACTCCCACTTTGCCGAGTCCAACTCCGCCGGCTTTTCCATCACCAACTCCTAACCAGCCGCCCATCGTCGAAAGTGGCAAAACGATAACAGGTTTCCAGAATTTGCCTCTGTCTCTAAGCATTTCCGCCCCTAGTGACCCGGAGGGCCAGTCCGTGTCAGCCACTGTCACCCAACTGCCAAATCCTAAATTCGGTTTAGTGGTTACTGGTACAATCCCGATCGCCGTCAACCAAAAATTGACCGTTCAAGAATTAGTCGGACTGAATTTCACACCCGCAACAGATGTCATCGGACAAGCGGGATCTTTCAGCTACAGCGTCACTGACGAACAGGGTGGCACAGCAGCAGCAGCAGTCGCAATTAACATCAATTCTTTCAATACATCGGTAACTACTCCAACTAACCTAAGTCCGATCGCAGTTGATGACGGCATCGTATTCACAAATACCAACAATTTGCTACCGACATTCATCGACGTGCTAGCCAACGATGTCAGCCCGCAAAATGGGAAACTCAACATCATCAACGTCGGCACACCGAAACTGGGGATAGCCGTAAATCTAGTCTCTCAGGTGCAATTCATCCCCGGTAATGTACCCGGTAGCACTACTTTTAGCTACAACATCAGCGACGGATTCGGCACAACTCCAGGCACCGGTGTTGTCACCGTTCAAATATTGCCAGGAGATAGCGGGCCAAACAATCTAATTGGCGGCTCTTTGGCTGATAACTTTAACGGTTTGGCCGGCAGCGATACGATCGACGGTAGAGGTGGCAACGATACGATTAACGGCGGTTTGGATAACGACGTACTCATAGGTGGCCCAGGGGTCGATACTATGACTGGTGGCGGTGGTAGCAATCAATTCCGGTATACCAGTCCTGATTCAGGAGGGCCGGTGTTTGATGCTGCTTCTTCGGCTGCAATCAATGCTGCGATCGCAGCAGGTGGATATGATTTAATTACAGATTTTACTGGTCTGGGAGTGCCGATCGCCGATCAATTTAATTTTGCCCCCGGATTCGGGAATGTCAGCAGCACTAACCAAGTTTTACTCCCCGTGCAAACAACAGTTTCATCTAATATTTTAGGAGGAACAGCATTCTTATTTGCCTATGACACTGGTGGCAACACTTACATCATTTATGATGGCAATGGCAATAATGTCACTGGCAGTGATTCTCGGATTTTGGCGAAGTTAAACGGTGTAACAGGCGTTTCTTCTTTATCAGGATTTGACTTTACTTTCATCTAGAAACAAAGTCATTAGTTAGTGGTTACGGGTTATTTGTGATTTGCTTGACCCTGCAAATCACAAATAACCAATAATATCAAATCCTCTCTTCATCGTCCTGTATTAAACTCTCTCTTCTCTTGCTTCGCGTACTTCGCGCCTTCGCGGTTAAATCATTCCGATACAACCGGAATTGATATAACTACTAACTAATCACTAAATCTCCTTATCTTCAGAAAACAGCCCCAACAAAGGGCCGAGAATAGCACCAAAAACAAACCCACCAGCATGGGCCCAGTAGGCAACTCCCCCAGATTCCATACCCACATTAGCGGGCGCATTCAAAGAAGCAAGGCCGTTAAATGCCTGCTGTACAAACCAAAATCCTAGAAAAAAGAAAGCAGGTATTCTGACAGTAGTAATAAAGATTCCCAAGGGGAGTAATGTTAGAACTTTGGCTTGGGGATATCGTAGAATATAAGCTCCCATGACACCTGCGATCGCACCGCTAGCACCCAGAGAAGGAATAGCCGATGCTGAGGCAAAAAACCACTGAGTTAGGGATGCTAAAACGCCACAAGTAAGGTAAAATATTATAAACTTTATGTGTCCTAAACGGTCTTCTACATTGTTGCCAAAAATCCAGAGAAATAACATATTTCCGGCGACGTGCAGAAAGCCAGCGTGTAGGAATTGGGAAGAAATTAGCGTTGTCCATTCGGGAAAGGGCGAAGCGGGTAGAGAAACTCGACAGATATTAGTTAGCTGACAAGGTACTACGGCCCAGGAGTAGAAGAATTGCGTTAATTGGCGATCGCCCAAAGTTAATTCGTACAAAAATACTAACACATTTGCAGCAATCAGTCCATAGGTGACATAGGGAGTGATGCGTGTTGGGTTTTCATCGCGCAAGGGAACCATAGGATTTTTTTGTGATTAAAATATTCACCCTAGGATAGCGCATCTATTCTCAGGATGTCTCCTGTCTAGAGGAAGATAATTGCTGAGGGTTCAGGGTTCAGGCTTGACTGTTGACTGTTGTCTGTTGTTACCAATTACCAATTACCAATTACCAATTACCAATTACTATTGACTAATAACTACCACAACTCCCGCACTTTCCACCGCCATTCTACTTACGGCGCACAAAGCATAGGTTCCCGGTTGGATTGCTATTTCTGCTGTCTCTCCATTCAGAATTCTCATCAATTTCCAACTATTACCATTTTTCTGATAAATTGTCCAAGAGCAGATATTATTTCCGGCTGAATTGTTCCAACTCAAAACAGTGCTATTGGCCACTTTTTTGACTTCAATTCCTGTCGGAGTAGGTGGCGGAGTTCCCTTTAGCCAAGGCATCGCCGGAACGAGTGCCAAGTTAGCATAGGTAGTCGCTTTTAAATTATCATAAATTTGCTGGCGATTGTCAGTAAATGATTTCATGCTGAAAAATATATTGCCCAACGCTAACTTTTCATCTAGGTTGCGCGTGATCTGAATTTGTTTGTTGATTTCGGCAACCGTCCACTTATTACCATCAAGTAAGCCTAAGTTGTTTCCAGCGTAAATATGTTTTTGTTTAGGGTTGTTTGCTACCCACCAATTTAACAGCATTGGATAACTTTGAGCAGTTTCGTCTATGCGCCAGTAAAGTTGCGGAGTTAGGTAATCTACCCAACCTAATTCTAACCATTTTTTCGAGTCAGCATAAAGTTCTTCGTAAGTATCTAAACCGCGACTTCCCGGTGGTTGTCCTGGGCGATAAATGCCGAAGGGACTGATGCCAAATTTAACATGAGATTTGCTGGACTTAATGCCTTCTGCTACTCTTTTAATTAAGCTATTGACATTTTCCCTACGCCAGTCTCCCAGACTCAGTTTCCCTCCTTGCGATCGATAATTATTGTAGGTCTTGCTGTCAGGAAATTCTTTGCCCGCAACCGGATAAGGATAGAAGTAATCGTCAAAGTGAATACCATCTATATCATAGCGCTTCACTACGTCTAGAATTACCTTGTAAGTCCGGTCTTGAACTGTCGGAATTCCGGGGTCCATCCACAATTGATCGCCCCAAGCATAAACACATTCGGGATTAGTTACTGAGATGTGAGGACTGACGGTGGCGGGGGTTTTGCTAGAAACTTTGGCGCGGTAGGGATTTAACCAAGCATGAACTTCTATGTTGCGTTTGTGGCTTTCAGTAATGGCAAATTCTAAAGGGTCATAATAAGGTTGGGGGGGCTTTCCTTGGGTTCCTATCAGCCAAGCACTCCAAGGTTCTAATTCTGATGCGTAAAGGGCATCTCCCGATGGTCGGATTTGAAGGATGACAGCATTAAAATTCATGTCTGCTAATCTGTCAAGGATTTTCAGCAGTTCGTTTTTTTGCTGTTCGGTTGAGAGTTTGGCGCTGGATGGCCAGTCAATATTCCAGACAGTTGTTACCCAGGCTGCGCGAAATTCTCGCTGATGACTGACTTGCACTGTTGGTAGTGGTGGTGGGGGAGTTTTGCCGATGGTTACGATGTATTGTGAGGGAATTTTGGGCGCTCTTTTTAAATAAACTAATGCTTGATAAACCCAGGCGCAAACATCGGCTCGTGTGGCGTTTCCCGCGGGATTTAATAATTTTAAGTTGGGATAATTGACGACTATTTCTGATTGAGTTGCTAGGGCGATCGCACTTTTGGCGTAGTTGGGAATTTCTGTGCTATCTTGATAGATGTTGGATAGGACAAGATTGGTCGGCGGGGCAGTATTTGCGTCGAAAATACCGCTGACTAAAGCCAAGAAAGCCTCGACTCTGGTAATTTTATTTTCTGGCTTAAATAAATTATTGGGATAGCCAGATATAAAGCCTCTTTTAAATGCTGTTTGAATGGCTGGTGCTGCCCAGTAGGTAGTGGGAACGTCGGCAAAGGGTAGGTATGTTTGTTTGTCTGGTGTGGGAAATGCTTTGCTGACTATGGTGGCAAATTGGGCGCGGGTTAAGTTAGTGTTAGGACTAAAAGTGCGATCGGGCAAACCGCTGACAATTGCTCGTTCCATTAAGCCTTCAATGAATTGTCTCGCCCAATGATTTTCAATGTCGGAGAAGCTGATACTGTTGGAAACCATAATTATGTTGAGGGATTTAAAATTAACATCTGAAATTTTTTTTAGTTGAGGCGAAGCCTCTGGATCTGCGTTACCAGGCAGAGCCTGGTAACGAGAAAGAACGAGAAAGAAAACTCACTAATATCAAAAACAGGCTGGAGAGCCTGTTCTTGATATTAGTGCAAGATCTTAGTTATAACAAACCAGCATTTTCATACAACAACCGGATTGTATTCAGGATTTTTTGGGCGTATTGGGGGTCGGCATTCCAGCGTCCTACCAATTCATTCACCGTGGGGGCGACACCCCGCTTGACAAATTTAAAACGCAGGTTTTCTTTAACTAAAGGTTGGTTGATTGGTTCTGTGCTACCGTAAGCTTTGAGATGCTGAATGTGAGCTCTGACTCCTGTCCGGGCATCGGGAAAGGAGAGGCCGGAACTGGTAGCGTTGATGACTCCCATGTCAGCAAAGTTAAATTGTTCCGGTTTCACAGAACCGCCAAAGTTGAGAAAATTTGTTTCTACACACATTTGGCAAAATGCTAGGTCATGGTTGACGTTTTCTGCCGCTGCTTCTTGGATGTAAATTTGAGGTAAATTGGGAAATTGGGTCAGGGCTTTGCTGTTGTTTTTGGTCAGGAATACTGTCATTTGTTGGGCAGTAGTTTGACCGCGATTCATGATTTTTCCCACTCCTGAAAGGATATCACGGCGCGATCGCAAGGATACGGAGGTTGTGGACTGATCCCAGGCTACGGCAATATCGCGATCGCGCAAATCGATCGCTCGCACAAATACAATTCCATTGTAAGTAATCCGCCTGTCAAGCGCAGCGGGTTCGATATCAAAAATATCCAGAACTTCTGACGGAACAAAAGCATTTCCATTCACCAAAATACCTTTCTCTTCGTGGGGTGCACCGTTAATGTTGATATTAATTGGTGGATAACTTATGGGTGTGGGTGGAGGTGTAGGTGTGGGTGGAGGTGTGGGTGTGGGTGGAGGTGTAGGTGTGGGTGGAGGTGTAGGTGCGGGTGGAGGTGTAGGTGTGGGTGTGGGTGTCGGTAAGGGTTTCAAACCCGTATTTTTTAACCAAGCTTCGAGTCCATCAGCCAATCCGAGAGCAATATCCGGGCGGCGAGTTTGAAAAGTTCGCAAGTCATCGATATTAGTCAAAAAACCGAGTTCTATCAGCAGAGAAGGGATGGCCACTCGCCGACAAAATCCCAGACTACCAACACCGGCTTCAGTGTCTGCTTTTGAACCACGACTGACCATACCTGGGAGACGTCGCAAATAGCCATTTAAGATTAAATCAGCATCAGCTTTTCGCTTAGGATTACTGCCAATATAAAACACACTGGCACCGCGAACCTGGGGATTGGAAAAAGCATCAGCGTGCATTTCTAGAGCGACATCTCCGGCGCGACAGCGGTCGTTGATCCAAGCGATAGTTTGCACTAAACTCAGAGTATCTGGGACCGAGAAAGTTTCTATGCCTCGTCGCCGTAATTCAGGTACTAATAAATCCCGAATTAGCATAAGTTCCTGGGCTTCGGTGGTGCCAAAAGCCATGGCGCCTGGATCGCGCTGATTTCCTTCAAAGCCGCCGTGTCCGGCAGAAACGAATATAGAACCCATTGAATAAAACCCTCCACCGTGTGGTTATTTGAGTACCTGCTTTTCAGTCTTAGGTTTTATTTTACCTGAAATCAGTAAATTTAATTTTTTACAGCACAAGTTTGCAGTTGCACGTTGACTCATTTCTGATTCCGTGCAACTGCAAACTTATTTAACCGCGTGCTGATTACATTTTTACAGCGGGGCTAGTAGAAGGTTTGGGAGCTTTAATTTCCTGGGAAAGAGCGTGGGCGCGGTAGACTTTAGCAACGGCTTGCTCGCATTTAGACAAATCTGATTGTATCTCTGTAAAAATGGCAGTTGATACCGGATCGGTAAACTTAGCCCGTAGGTGGTTGATATCGACAACCCCTGTTTGTAAATCCCCCAGAGTGCTGCGTAACAAGAACAGTTCATCTGTTCCTTGCACCGAGGCTTTTAACTTAGCGTATTTATCAGCAATTTGGGCGGGAATCGAAGGTTTTTCGCCGAAATCGTTAAGACGACTTTCTAGGGCGATGATGTGGTGTTGTTTATTTTGAATCATTTCTGTCAGGAGCGATCGCAATTCGCTATCTTGCGTTTTTTCCGCATAATGTTCAAAAGCTTCACAAGCATAGCGTTCCCCAGCCAAGGCGGTATTCAAACCTTTAACAATATCACCTTGGGTGGAACCACCCCAGGCATTAGCTAATTTCCACCATTCTGCATTGCTGTCAGTTTCTTCGGGTAAACCGACTTCTTTACCACCGTAACCAAGTCTAGATAAAATTGCAGTGGTAAATATTGCTAAATCTCCTGGTTGCCGGGAAGTAATTAAATTGCCGTCAATGACTAAAGCTTCGTTAATGTAGTTCGCGCCGGCATTAATCATGTCAGTTTTAATTGCCAAAAAACCTGTGGCGTTTTTGCCTTTTAGCAAATCAGCTTCAATCAAAAGTTGTGGTCCGTGACAAACAGCAGCCACGAGTTTTCCTGCTTCAAAAGCTTCTTTGACAAATGCCACGGTATTAGGATTTGTCCGCATAGTATCGGGAGCCATACCGCCAGGAATTACCACTGCATCAAATTCTGTCGCTACTGCTTCAGTAGTAGTTCCGTCAGCTTGCATGGCTAATTTGCCCAGTTTTCCTGCATACTTTTCGTTGGTGCGAGAACCGAGGACAACCACATCAAAATTTGCTTGTTTTAAAGCATTATAAGGAACTAAAAACTCGGAGTCCTCAACTCCATTTTCAATGAGTATGGCAACTCGTTTTGTTTGGGTTCCGTTATTTGTTGTCATAATCAGTTTACCTCAGACTATCTGGTTATTTTAAAGATAAATCATTGAGATTTTGCTCAACCTCTGGCTAAAGTGATAAATTATGGCAAACATCCAAAGTTTAACAGTGAGTCTTTAGAGGTACTTTATAGTAACAATCTCAAAACACACAAACTCTATCTCTATCTTTTCTCGCTCTCTGCGCTCTCTGCGCCCTCTGCGGTTAAAAAAAAACAAATCTTGTTCACAAACGAAAGATAAGAGGTATATATAGCAATGAGTCGTAAATATTTTTACCCCACCCCAGCCCTCCCCTTACCAAGGGGAGGGAGTAAGAAATTCACAAATTATTTGGCGTTGCTATAGCAATCCTAAATGATTCGTAAATATTTTTACCCCACCCCAACCCTCCCCTTACCAAGGGGAGGGAGTAAGAAATTCACAAATGATTTGGCGTTGCTATATAATTCTACAGGATAGAGCGTTATATTTGAAATAAACCTAAAAATTCGCCATGCAAGCAGTTGTGTTCGATCGCTACGGCGACATTGAGGTATTGCAATACCGAGAAGTGGAACAGCCAACCATCAAACCAGATCAATTGCTAGTGCAAGTTCGCGCTAGCAGCGTCAACCCCGTAGACTGGAAAATCCGGCAAGGACACCTGCAACTATTGTCAGGATTTAACTTTCCTCGCATTGTCGGCTCAGACATCTCTGGAGTTGTGGTACAAGTTGGTCAAGATGTCACCCGATTTCAACCGGGAGATGAGGTTTATACTTTCTTAAATCCCCTCAACGGTGGCGCTTGTGCCCAATACTGCGCTGTACCAGAATCTACTGCGGCAATTAAACCTCAAAACGTTACTCATGCGGAAGCAGCAGGAGTACCAATTGCAGGTTTAACTGCTTTGCAAGCACTCCGGGATTTGGGTGAAATTCAAGCCGGAAAAAAGGTATTGATTAACGGTGCTTCCGGCGGAGTTGGCATTTTTGCAGTGCAAATTGCCAAAGCGATGAACGCCGAAGTTACAGGAATTTGTAGCGCCAAGAATCAAGATTTTGTCAAGAATTTGGGAGCGGATTTTGTTCTAGATTATGCTGAAATTGACTTTACAAAACAAACACAAAAGTATGATATAATATTGGATGCTGTCGGTAAAAAAACATTTGCTGAATGCGAAAATGTGCTACAGACAGAGGGAGTTTATATTTCGACTTTACCGAGTTTCGACAACCTCGCACCGATGTTTCTAAGCTTGTTTATGTCTGGCAAAAAAGCCAAACTAATTGTAGCCAATGCTAACAACAGCGATTTAGGGAGTTTGCGAGAATTAATCGAATCTGGTAAAGTTGAGCCGATTGTCGATCGCACTTACAGCCTCGAAGAAGTAGCAGCAGCCCACGCTTACAGCGAAACGGGGCGGGCTGTCGGCAAAATTGCGATCGGCATTGAAAAAGTCAGTAGTCAGTAGTCATTAGTCAGTAGTTGGCTGTTATTTGTTGGTTATAATAACTGAAGCCAATGCTTTTGGGCCCGATGCCCGATGCCCGATGCCCGATGCCCGATTCCCCATTCCCCATTCCTTATGACATCCCCCTCAGACTTGGAGACATCCGAACAAAATTTTGACAATAACCTCGAACCCAGCATTATGCCAATCGCAGAGGGTTTCATGGGCTCCCGCAACTTGGAAAACGAATTTCTCGACGAACTCCCCGACGAAGTTGAGATGTCTTTGTTCGAGCATTTAGAAGAATTAAGATGGCGAATTTTTTATTCACTAATTGCAGTAGTAATCTGTATAGTGGGCTGCTTTTTATATGTGAGACCGATCGTTAAATTGCTAGAAGTACCTGCCGGGCCCGTCAAGTTTCTGCAACTAGCTCCCGGCGAGTATTTCTTTGTTTCTATCGAAGTAGCCGGATACAGCGGTTTGCTCCTCGCCAGTCCGTTTATTTTTTACCAAATAGCGCTATTTGTTCTCCCTGGATTAACTCGCAAAGAACGCGGGTTGCTCGGCCCTGTTTTCTTCGGTTCGAGTTTCCTATTTTTAGGCGGGTTAGTATTTTCTTACATCGCTTTGATTCCGGCGGCGCTCAATTTCTTTGTCACCTACGGAGCCGATGTTGTAGAGCAGTTGTGGTCGATCGACAAATACTTTAAATTTGTACTGTTGTTAATGTTCTGCACCGGCTTAGCTTTTCAAATCCCGATCTTCCTAGTATTGCTCGGCGTTTTTGGCATCTTTTCTTCTAAGCAAATGTTGTCTGTTTGGCGCTATGTAATCTTGGGGGCGGCTGTTTTGGGAGCTGTGTTAACGCCTTCAACTGATCCTTTGACTCAAAGTCTTTTGGGAGGTGCGGTGCTGGCTCTTTATTTTGGCGGCGTTGGTTTGGTGAAGCTTTTAGGACGCTGATTTCTTAATGATGTAAAATAAACACGTTCTAATTATGAATAATTGAAAAAATGCGAGAACTTTACCCGCCCAGACAACCTTATCACGAAGGAGAACTCAAAGTTTCTGACCTCCATACCATTCATTTTGAAGAGTCGGGAAACCCAGAGGGAAAACCTATTGTATTGCTACACGGGGGGCCAGGAGGTGGATGTCCGCCTGTTTACAGACAATATTTTGACCCTAAAAAATGGCGTTTGGTCATGTTTGACCAACGCGGCTGCGGTCAAAGTAAACCTCATGCAGAATTGCAAGAAAATACAACTTGGGATTTAGTCAACGATATTGAGAAACTTCGAGAATATTTAAATATTCAACAATGGGTTGTTTTTGGTGGTAGTTGGGGAAGCACTCTATCCTTAGCTTACAGTCAAAGCCATCCCGACCGTTGTCAGGGTTTAATCTTGCGCGGTATTTTTATGTTGAGAAAAAAAGAAATTCGCTGGTTTTATCAGGAAGGTGCAAGTTGTATTTTCCCGGATGCTTGGGAGGAATATGTTAAACCTATCCCCATCAATGAAAGGGATGATCTGCTAACAGCTTATTATCAACGCTTGACGAGTCCAGATGCTCAAATTAGATTAGAAGCGGCTCGTGCTTGGTCAATTTGGGAAGGGAGTACGAGTAAGTTATTTCCAGATTTAGAGATACAAAACAGCTTTGGAATTGATGCTTTTGCGGAGGCGTTTGCCAGAATTGAGTGCCATTATTTTATTAACAAGGGATTTATAGAGCCGGAAGATAAATTGCTTTTAAATATCGATCGCATCCGCAAGATTCCGGCGGTTATCGTTCAGGGAAGATATGATGTTGTTTGTCCGATGATATCGGCGTGGGAACTGCATCGTGCTTGGCCTGAAGCTGAGTTTATTATAGTTCCCGATTCTGGACATTCGATGAGCGAACCGGGAATTCGCACCTGTTTAATCGAGGCAACAGATAAGTTTGCAGACTGGTAGTCATCCAAATTGCTAAGGTAGGGCTTACGCAAAAAACCCGGTTTCTTCCAAAAATCGTCGATTTTTTCGACAGATATTCACGCAGAAACCGGGTTTTTGACCCCCCATGCGTAATATCGTTTCCGGCTGCATCGGAATGATTTAACCTTACTAGAACGCAGAGAACACAGAGGGAGATAAGAGAGATGAATACAGGACGATGTTACCGGATTTGATATAAGTGCTGTAAGGGTTAATTGCTAATTTTAAATTATTGGTCTAAAAAATATAGAGATGCGATCGCCCGCGTCTCTATAATAGTAAATGTTAAAATTCCACATCAAAGTTTTGCTAAAACCTTAACTACATTCGGAACTGTTCTACTTCTGGGGTGTAACCGATGGGCAAAATGTAATCCAGATTTTCGTGGGGACGAGCAATAATATGATACGATAGCAACTTTCCACCATCGACCTTTTTAACTGATTCAATCCCCGCAGCAACGGCGGCTTGTACTTCCGATATATCTCCTCGAACTATAATTGTCCAGTAAGCACGGGTGATTTTCTCATAGCGAACTAAAGTAACGCGGGCTGCTTTCACCATTGAGTCCGCAACTTCTACCGCAGCAGGAAGTCCTAAGACTTCAACCATTCCAACTGCAACACCCATTACAACATTCTCCTAAATTTCACGGGATATCTGAAACTCATTGTATGTGAAAGTGTTGCCGATTTTATGTCGCAGGTTGTGGTACTCGGTGGGGAGAGGGTTCGATGGGGGGAGTGGGAGAGTGGGAGAGGGGGAGAGTGGGGGAGAGGATTTTTGATATGAAATCGAAATATAGAACTTAAATGCACAACAACTTAACAACAGACAACGGTCAACTGCCAACGGTCAACTGCCAACTGACAAATTCAAAACTCGTCCAGCAGCCACTCCGAGGCTCTTTCCCCCAAATCTAGGGGGATGCTGACAGCTTTGCCCAAACGGGGGCGATCGCGAGTAGTTTCAATATACTCTCTCACCTGTGCGCTGCTCCCCCAGCCGTTGAGGTAATTGGCCACTGCGTCTAAATGCTCAAAATAATCAGCCTCCGTCATCGGGAAAGACACCTGTTCCAGATACCTCCACATAACTTGAACAAAAATCTTGCCCCGCGTCCGCCGCAATCTGATATCGTAAGATTTTCCCCATTTTTGTATTAATAGCTGGTGTAAATCCTTGCCCGTCATGGTTTCTCCTGAGTGAATTTCTTAAACAATAAAAGACAAAGTTCAAAAAATGTAATAATACTCTAATAAAGGCTGGAAGCTGCATTCTTAAAAGGAATTTTCACAGCCGAGATGAAAGTGAAAGCAGACCGCAATGATTGCCGTTGTCTGCACATAACAGATTCACAGCTACAGCTCGCAAACAAACGTAACTTAAAAACGCAAAGGCAGGTCATGGCTCAAACTTCTGCTGGAAATCCCGATGTCCCCGATATGGGGCGTCGCCAATTTATGAATTTGCTGACGTTCGGTACTGTCACAGGTGTGGCACTGGGCGCACTCTATCCTGTTGTCAACTATTTTATTCCTCCTTCGAGTGGAGCCGCAGGTGGCGGGGTAACAGCTAAAGATGCCCTGGGTAACGACATCGTAGTCAGTGAATATTTGGCTTCCCATCCCGCGGGCGATCGCAGCCTAGCTCAAGGTCTCAAAGGCGACCCCACTTATATTGTGGTGGAAAAAGACTCATCTTTTGCCGAATACGGCATCAATGCAGTCTGCACTCACTTGGGCTGCGTCGTACCTTGGAATGCTAGCGAAAACAAGTTTATCTGTCCTTGCCACGGTTCTCAATACAACAGTGAGGGGAAAGTGGTACGGGGTCCAGCACCTTTGTCTCTGGCCCTGGCCCACGCCACTGTCGCAGATGACAAGCTGGCTTTTACTCCTTGGACAGAAACTGACTTCCGCACCGGGGAAGCCCCTTGGTGGTCATAGTTATTAGTCATTAGTCAGCAGTCAGCAGTCATTAGTTAGTAGGTAAAAAAGTCGGAGTTGGGAAATATTTCGATGCGCATAACTAACAACTAATGACCAAGGACCAAGGACTAATGACCAAGGACTAATAACCAATGACAAATGACTAATGACCAATGACTAAATTGTTAGACCTTTGAGATTGAATACTCTGATGCCACAAACTAATTTATCTGCGATTTTTCGTCGCAGTGCTCGGACGATCGCCAAAACTGCCATAGTTGCGATCGCCGCCGCCGCATTTTTCCTCAGCAGCGACATCGCACTTCCCCAAGCAGCACTAGCCTATCCTTTCTGGGCTCAGCAAACAGCACCCGCTACTCCCCGCGAAGCAACGGGCAAAATTGTTTGCGCTAACTGTCACCTCGGCGCCAAACCCACCGAAGTAGAAGTACCCCAATCTGTTTTGCCGGACACAGTTTTTGAAGCTATTGTCAAAGTTCCCTACGATACCAACGTTCAACAAGTAGTTGGCGATGGTAGCAAAGGCGGCTTGAATGTGGGCGCTGTTGTGATGTTGCCCGAAGGTTTCAAAATTGCTCCCGAAGACAGAATTCCTGAAGAAATGAAGGAAAAAGTCGGCGATCTTTACTTCCAACCTTACAGCGAAACCCAAGAAAATATTGTTTTAGTGGGCCCACTGCCAGGAGATCAGTACAAAGAATTGGTATTCCCAGTTTTGTCGCCAAATCCAGCAACTGACAAGTCCGTTCACTTTGGTAAATACCTAATTTATGTCGGCGGCAACCGCGGTCGCGGTCAGGTTTATCCTACTGGCGCAAAAAGCAATAATACTGTTTATAATGCTTCGGTAGCTGGTACAATTTCTAAAATTTCCACACCAGAAGATGGCGGTTATGAAGTAACAATTCTACCGACAGAAGGTGAAGCAGTTGTTGAGACAATTCCTCCGGGCCCTGAACTGCTTGTTTCTGAAGGACAAACTGTGACAGCAGGTGAAGCTTTGACAAACAATCCTAATGTGGGCGGGTTTGGTCAAAAAGATGTTGAGATTGTGCTGCAAAGTGCCGATCGCGTTAAAGGGTTGATGGCTTTCTTGGCCTTGACCATGTTGGCTCAAATCATGCTGGTTCTCAAGAAGAAACAGGTCGAAAAAGTTCAAGCTGCTGAAATGAATTTCTAAGAGTGGCTTTAACTCGATCGCCAGTAAAGTGTCCTAGACATTCTACTACTAGGTAATGAGGGCGGGGAATACCCGCCCTCTTGTTTGATAGATAGCAATTACCAAGATGCTTTAGCTGTTTCTGATTTCCAATTCCCAATTCCCCATTCCCAATTCCCCATTCCCAATTCCCCATTCCAATTCCCCATTCCCCATTCCCAATTCCCAATTCCCAATTCTTAAAATAATGTCAATTGACGAAAAGACAATCCAGTCCGGGTCCCTGGAATGGTTTTATCGAGAAACAAATCCGCTTAACAAAACTGATAAAGATCCTGTGCTGTTACTGCACGGTTTGCCATCTCAGAGTTTTACTTGGACTGCTATCATGCCCGATTTAGCGACAAACGGGTTTCGGGCGATCGCACCAGATTGGATCGGTTATGGGCGATCGACCAAACCAGACAAACGCGACTTTGCCTACACTCCCGATGCTTTTGTTGAAGCATTAGCTGATTTTATTCAAGCTTTAGAAATAGACAAATTTTACCTAATAGTCCAAGGATTTTTAGCTTCCGCAGGCATTCAATATGCCCTGCGCAACCCCGATAAAATTGAACGTTTAGCAGTCATTAATACACCTGTTTCAGCAGATATAAAATTACCTTGGAAAATGCAGCAATTAGGACTGCCTTTTATTGGTGATATGATGACCCAAGACCCACTTTTGGTGGACAGAACCTTAGAAGGTGGCTGTCGCCAAATCATATCAGACAAGGATTTAGATGTTTATCGCCGTCCATTTTTGAAGAGTTCCGATGCGGGGCGATCGCTCATGAACACAGTCCGAAATATTCAATTGCCACAGTCAATGGCCGAAATTGAATCAGGATTTTCAGCATGGACTAGACCAACCTTATTTGTATGGGGATTAACCGACCCTTGGCTGAGTGTGGAACCAGTTCAAAAGTTAGTTAGTTCCTTGCCAAATGCAGAGTTGGTCAAAGTGGAACAAGCAGGGCATTATCCTCAAGAACATTGGTCAGAAAAAGTTGGTGATGCTCTAATTGGTTTTCTGCGCCGAAAAGAGGTAAACTAACATTTTGTACCTCACTTTCGGTGCTGGGTTAGCGAGGCAGAGCCAAAGCATCTGCGTTTCCAGGCAGAGCCGATTGGTGACAACTTAAGACTGAAACCCATAATAAATGTCGCTTTTAGTCGAGGCTAGATCCCCCTAAATCCCCCTTAAGAAGGGGGACTTTGATCGGAATCTTATCCCCCCCTTATTAAGGGGGGTTAGGGGGGATCGAGACTTCGATACAACAAGAGAGACGGTCGGTTTAACGTTAAGTTGTCACCAATCGGCAGAGCCGGGGAACGAGCTTTCAGCAAGGGCGGTGTCCGCGTGCCTGCAACGAGCAATCTAAAATATAAAATCTAAAATCGACATGATTCGTCTCCGTTCAATTCTTGCCTTAATGATGTCATTTCTGATGGCATTTCTCGTAAGTTGCAGCAGTGTGGAAGCAAAAGTTCCCACCACTTACACAGCAGCGCAGGTTCAGCAAATTCAGCGTTATGTTCCTACTCTGACAGAATTGCGATCGCGCATGGATAACCTGGGAACTCTAATTCAAAAACGCAACTGGGTTGATACCAGAACTTACATTCATGGTCCTCTGGGCGACTTGCGGGGCGCAATGAAAACCGTATCTGTAAGTTTGTTACCTAAAGATCAACAACAAGCCGTTGATTTAACCAAGAGTTTGTTTGCAGATTTGGTGAATATTGATATTGCTGCTAAGGATCTTGACTATGCAAAAGTTACCAGCAGCTATCAAAAAGCAGTCAAGGATTTTGATGCTTTCTTGCA
>NZ_JAHRFC010000026.1:7015-60554 GCF_020883015.1 Microcoleus sp. CAWBG640 | reverse complement strand
TTGTACTGGTTCCCAGGCTCTAGCCTGGGAACCCATGTCCAGAGGCTCTGCCTCGCTCTGAGAGTAGTCAAATTGGAGGCAGAGCCTCCGGATCTGTGTTACCAGGCAGAGCCTGGTAACAAGTAAAATCTAAAATCCAAAATCCAAAATCAAAAATCTCAAATCGAATGGTTCGTATTGCAATTATTGGATGTGGTATTGTCGGAGCATCGATCGCCTTTGAACTGAGCCACTATCCCGAACTGAAAATCACGGTATTCGACAAACAGCCACCAGCACAAGCATCCACCGGTGCAGCCCTCGGTGTGTTGATGGGAATAATTAGCCACAAAACCAAGGGCAGAAATTGGCAGTTAAGAGAAACTAGCCTTCAGCATTACGAAACTCTGATTCCTGAATTAGAAGCAATGACGGGGCGGAAAATTCCTTTTAACAAACAGGGAATTTTGATGCTTTGTTCCGAGGGAGAGGATTTCAGTAAGTGGGAAAAGTTGCAAGCCACTCGCCAGTCTCAAGGTTGGGAATTGGAAATTTGGGATGTGGAGCAAGTGCGCGATCGCAATCCTCATCTTAACCTCCATCATCCTATTATTGGTGCTATTTATTCACCTCGCGATCGACAAGTCGATCCCACAGCCCTGACTTTAGCTTTAGTTGAGGCTGCTAAGCTCAAAGGAGTTAATTTTGACTTTGGGGTAGAAGTTCAAGGCCTCATGGGCCCGCAAGATGCCCACCCCACAACCAATATAATACCTTGTGGAATAGGCAAGATGCCTGTGATTGAAAATGGTGCAAAATGTCAGATTCAAACAAATGTAGGAAATTTAGAATTCGATTGGCTAATTGTAGCTGCTGGTTTAGGCTCTTCTGCTTTAACCGCATCATTAAATCAATTGGTTGACATTCGGCCGGTGTTAGGACAAGCCCTACATTTGCGATCGCCCAAACCTCTAGAAAATCCTGATTTTGCCCCAGTAATTACTTGCAATGACGTCCATATTGTGCCATTGGAAAATCAGGAATATTGGGTAGGGGCAACGGTAGAGTTTCCGGTAAATAGCGAGGAAATTCAGGCGAATGCTGATATGTTGCAGCAAGTCATGGAAAAGGCGATCGCCCTTTGTCCAACCATAGCAACAGCCGACATTATCAAGCAATGGTCAGGTTTGCGCCCACGCCCGGAAAAACGACCCGCACCAATTATCGATCGACTTTCCAGTAACAACATCCTCATCGCCAGCGGCCACTATCGCAACGGCGTATTACTCGCCCCCGCCACAGCACGCACAATTCGAGAAATGATTTTGCAATAATTAACAAATCTTAATATAATCAAGATTGCCATCCATCTCTTACATTTCAATATGTCCGAAAAACCTTTAGGTAAACCCCGCTCCTTGTGGAAAGTAATTTTGCTATCCGCAGCCACCTTGCTGCTGTACTACGGATGGTATAAATGGATTATTCAAGAAGAGTTGCGCCGCTATAACGGCACCGGGTGGTCAGGAACCCTCTGCTTGCTACCCTTTGTGTTAGGAGTAGCCATTCCCCAAGCTTTGCGAATCTACGATCCCGACGTTCCCGGATGGTTTGGTTGGTTTTCCTTCCTAGGCATTGCTTGGATTTACATCGTACAATTCAAACTTTACAACACAGTAAACGAACTGTATCGCCAAGAAGGAATCAAAGAACCGCTAACAGTTTGGTGGATTTTCATACCTGGTTTAAATTTAATTGTTGGCTTGCGCCAAATCCACTTTTTGAGCCAATTTTGGGCGATGAAACAGGGAATAGAAGTTAAAGATAACTTAGCAGAAAGCCTTTCTTTCCTGTCAGCTAATGCTTAATCTGTATTAAAGCATCTGGACTTTTTGCTGCAATTTCCCTTGGGGTTTCCAGCGATCGCAAGTCGATGGATTTATCTTCCCTTAGCTAAGTCGGCGTAGACGATGATTTCCCAACCCAATATCAGGATCAGGAGTAGCTCAACCCCGCCCAAAATATGGATAGCTAAAGGCGCACCAGGTACTAAGACCCAGAAGGAAATCAGGGCAATGATTCCTGACACGACGAAGGTAATTTCATCAACAATAAGTTGCTCGATTTTGCGGCGTGATCGGCGGGAATCGCTCCGGTGGGCAATTTCCCAGCCAAATATAGATTCTACCTCTGCGTGTCCGGTCTTTTCTTTGATTTTTTCGACTAAAGTGAGTCGAATATATCGCCCGATCGCACTTATCTTTTCATCGTTTACTAAGTACGTCCAGCCGAGAATCAAGGACGCCCAGGGAAGGATGAGAAAGGCGTAGTAGTTGGCGGAGTTGGAAGCTGCAAAGGACACGATTGTACCGAACAAACCCAAGGTGACGTAGAGGAGGTTGTCTCGGAAGCCAATCCGTTGGCTTTGTTCGGCTTTGAGTTTGTCGTATTCTAGTAGCCAGACTTTGAGGATGGGGTCTTCTGTCATCTTGTTTTTTGAGCGTGTTTTAGTTTCATTGTGCGCGATCGGCAATCGGTTAATGACGGGCAAGTCATGCCTTTTTTTTCATTACTTAAGATAGATTAAGCTCCGATCGCTTGACGCTGGGAGTAAATTTCTTCTATCAGCAAGTCACGCAGTTCATCAGCTATGTCGGCGGGAGGGTTTCCGGCGAGGGCACGTCCAATTAGCCGTTCAGCTTCCCGGAGTTGGGAACACTCAATGGCAAGTACGGCGGCGCTCCGATGCAGTACAGAACGAGTCGGTTCAAAATCCCATTCGTTGGCGACTAAATCCGCTGCGGCGCGTTCTTTGGCAAAGGCTGCCTTGGTAAATGCTGTCACTTGGTCGATATCGCCGCGCTGACGGGCGAGAATGGCTCGATCGACCAGTTCCATTGCTTCGTGGTGAAGGGCTTCTACGGTCTGCATTTTTTGACGATCCGTGCTTTGGGAGTGCCGAACTCAACGACAGACACATAGCCTGGAGCTAAGTCATCTGAAGGGCGTATTTGTTCTAATTTTATGTTAACTCTCGCTTGGATCAGGCTGTCAGAACCTTGACGAATCCCGGAGACTTCTAAGCGGGCTTTGCGCTGAAATAGCGTGTCTGGGTCTTCGATCGAGCCAAGCCAAAAGTCGAAACCCAAACCTTTGCCTTTGACAGAGCGTTCGATGATTGTAAGTCCAGTGAGGTGAGGCATGATCAGGGCTGCAATACCGTAAGCACCATATTCAGTGGCAACTTCTCGATCGGCGTTGAAGCGACGAATAGTATCATCGATCGCATCTGCTTGAATTTGGATTTCACAGGGTTGAATCCCTTCGATTGTCAGCGTCACGGGGATGGAGTGTCCTCTCTCGTCGAGGCAAACGGCGGCTGCATCTGCACAGATGGCTCCGAAGGTGAGCGACCAGCCTGGACGTTCGGGCTTGTTTTGGCGGAGGTCGTTGAGGGAAAGAGTTTTAATCGGGTTAAGGTCGGTCATCAGAGGAGATGGCTCGGGGCGATCACATCCCCAGAATCTTACAGCATATGGTCTTAGTCATTTTGTTCTTCGATCATAAAAAATTGCCATAAGTCAGAAGTTTAGATTAAAATACTAGAAATAACATTTGTATGAACTCCTTTAATTATCCTCACTGCTCTGCGTGTGGAGCCACCATCGATCGCGATGCTGATAGATCCCCAACTCCTTGAATAATTCTGGCTTCTGGGTATCTGCTTACCAAAATCTAGGTGGCAAACCCCCAAGAATCAATTTCAATTCCGGTTCATCAACCCGCTTAATTGCTTTAGGAATACTCACCCACTGCCGCTTTCTCTTATAAGCTTCCGGCCAATTTTTCACCACCGTTTCTACTTGCAGTAAAAATACATCTACTTGCCAAGTACAACCAGACTTATAGTATTCGTAAGTCCCCATCAAATCTGGAAACACTCGACCCAATACACCTGCTTCCTCCCAAGCTTCCTTTGCCGCCGAATCTTCGGGAGTCATGTCAGGTTCAATCAAACCTTTCGGAATTACCCAACGCTTACCTCCCGAAGAAGTAATCAACATTACTTCAATTTTACCGTCCATAATGCGGTAGGGAATTACCCCCGATTGTTCCACCAATACAATTGTTCTGGTACTCATTATTTATGAAACATATTTTCATGCAAAAACTGGTTCAACTTAATTGACAGTTGAAAACTAAAAACAAAAATTGCACCCTGATTTTACATAACTTATGCTTGAGGTTAAAAACCCGGTTTCTGCGTCAATCTCTCACATGAATTCAAATTTATCCAAGCAACCGGGTTTTTTACGTTTATCTACTTAACCTAATCTTGTTTCGACTTAGCCTCCAAACTTTCCAAACGACTCTTCAAATCTTGATTATCCTTTTTCACCTGGTCTAATTCCTCACGCAACTGCTTCACTGCTGCATCAGAACCCGCGCTTTTCTGCACTCTTTGCACAGCCTCATCCGCCATGCGACGAACGCGCCCATCAGGAGTTTGGTCCGCCAAAGAACGCAAAATCCGAATCGCTTTGCGAGTTTCCATTTGTCCTAATGCTGCAACTACAGATACTTGAGTCAAGAAAAAGGTCTCTCTAGACAATTCTGCCAGCCGCTGCAAAATCCGTTCTAAATTGATATTAGTTTGACCTGTTGAAATTGTACCCAAAGCACGAATTGCACCCAAGCGCAAAGCTTGGGGAGTACCAATGGCTGTGTATTTCAAAATCAGATGCAGCGCGTCTTCAGAGGTTTTCATTTGCGCCAAACCGGATATCGCCCCCGATCGCACCACCTCATTCCACCCTTGACGCTCTTTCAGCACCAATTTTAACTCTTTCAGTACCTGTTCGTCAGTCGGTTTTTCATCGAGGTTAGCCCCTGCAATTCCCCCGATCGCACTCGCAGCGGCTGCTTCTACATAATAGCTAGCATCCCCTTTTTCAACAATAGATTTCAAAGCTTTATAGCTCTCGTGAGTTTTGATTTTACCCAGCGCCCCCACCACAGCACGGCGAACACGAGCATCTTTATCCTTCACACCAGCTACTAAACCATCAAAAGCTTGGTCGAGTTTAATTTCTACTAAATAGCCTGCAACTTCCGCACGCACCGCCCAAAACGGCTCCTTCTTCAGAACTTCTGACAGCGTATGCACGACCTCCAATCCTCCCTTTTTCGCCAAAGCTTGGGCAGCGTAAATCCGGGAAACAGGGTCTGGATCTAGTTGTAACTGAGCTTTTAGTTCGGCAACCGGAAACTCTAAACTAACTGTTTTTAAGTATTTATTTCCCACATCAAAACTAATGAATGCTGGCTTCTGTTCCAGAGGAAAATAGAAACTTTGCTCCCGTTCGTAGACGCGCACTGTAAAAGTTTTAAGATTCGGCCCAGAGGATGCAGAACTCTCATCGTTGTCTGATTTTTCCGGCTTGTAACCGAAGCCGATCGGAATTTTGAGATCGAATACATCCTTACTGTTAGCATTCCCATTTTTCGGTTCTTTGATCTGAGTTTGGGTTACAGTAACTTTCGCTAATTTGTTATCTCCATCCCAGGAATAAGCAACTTTGTAATCTGGATGACCGCCGCGATAAACGTACTGGTCAAACAAAAACATTAAATTGCGACCAGTCGCTTTTTCGATCGCCCGCAACAAATCAATAGTTTCTACAGTTTTGTGAGCATTGTCTTGCACAAAAGTCTGAACTGCTTTGTAAAACAACTCATCGCCCAACTCCGCGCGGATCATGTGATAAACGCAAGCGCCTTTTTCGTACAAATGGCGATCGTACAATTCGATCGCTTCCCGGTAAACATGAGTAACCATTGGGCGGCGGTAGCGAGAACTGTCTTCAGCTAAATAACTACGCGCCTCATTTAACATATAATAAGCCGCGTCTTCTTTCCCGTATTCTTTATCAGTCCACAGCACCTCGGAATAGGAAGCCATACCTTCTTTAATCCAAGCATGAGACCAGTGTTTGATTACTACTAAATCGCCAAACCATTGGTGAGCTAATTCATGAGCAACCAAGCTTTCCGAACCTCGATTATCGAGAGTAGCGCGTTCGTCTAACAAGCACCTATCTGTTAGCAAAGTTGTCGAAGTATTTTCCATCCCCCCGAAAATGAAATCATCGACGCAGACTTGAGCGTATTTCGGAAACGGGTAAGGGTAGCCAAATATCTGAGAGAAAAATTCAATCATTTGAGGCGTTTTGCCCATGGTGCGTTTGGCATCAGCTTCCCGGCTTCTTTCCACGTAATAATTAACAGGTTTGCCGTTCCACTCATCTTTAATTTCCGCAAAATCTCCCACAGCTAAAGTCATCAAATAGCTGGGATGAACCTGTTTTTGTAACCAGTGATAAATTTTATCATCTCCCTTGGTTTCTGTGTTGATTAATTCCCCGTTAGAAATAGCAAAAAGTTGTTTGGGAACTTGTACTTTAATTTCGGAAGTTGCCAGTTGTCCGGGATAGTCGAAACAGGGAAACCAAAAGCGCGAATCTTCATCTTCGCCTTGCGTCCAAACTTGAGTTGGTTTATCGGGGTAGTGCTTGTCTGGACCGACGAAATAAAGACCTCGCTGGGGTTTTTCGACTGCATAGTCGATCGCAATTGTAATTGGTTTGTAGGCTGCTGTTGGTTCGTGTAGTTGAATTTCTAGAAATTCGCCATCACTCTCAAAATTTTGCTCGATGTTACCGACTTTTACTGATTTAATTTTTAGGTTAACGGCATCTAAGGTTAATTTGTCAATACCGCTGCGCACTGGATTGATGCGGACGCTGCAAGTACCGTGAAAGCTTTGTTTGGGAATATCCAGCACTAAGTCCAGGAAAATATGCTCTACTTGACCGGGGCGATCGGGATTGTAATGCGGCCGAGCACCGGGCATCTCAAAGGATTTGTGACCGTTGTCAGAATCAAAGTATATGTGTGACATTTTGATGGCGAAGTTGTGAATCGATCGCTGGTACTTGAGCTGCTGTTGAGCTGCCAGCTTATTCTAGAGTAGCGCGTCAAAGTTGCTCTTGTCTCTAATCTGATTAAAAACTTTCCTGATATTCCCCCGGATGGCAACTAGGATTTTTTTGCTACAATACCAGCAAGGCTAATGACTACAATCATCAGCCTACCATTGAAATTGAAGGGGAAATCTGTATGACAGCTACACTATCAGTTTCCAATTCCATCGAGTCTTGGCTCGGCGATGAAGCAGAAGACTTGCTGGGCTATCAAGCGAAAGTTTCTAAAGATTTATTGCACCTACCCGGCCCGGATTGGGTCGATCGCATTTTCGCTCAAACCGATCGATCGCCTCAAGTCCTCCGCTCTCTTCAGCAACTATATTCTAGCGGACGCTTGGCAAATACCGGCTATTTATCTATCCTGCCCGTAGACCAAGGAATCGAACACTCAGCCGGCGCTTCTTTCGCACCAAATCCCATCTATTTTGACAGCGAAAATATCATTAAATTAGCAATTTCTGCCGGATGCAATGCTGTCGCCACTACCCTAGGAGTTTTGGGAAGTGTATCTCGTAAATACGCGCACAAAATCCCTTTCATTGTCAAGCTAAATCACAACGAATTGCTAACTTATCCCAATCAATACGACCAAATAATGTTTGCGAGCGTCGAACAAGCTTGGAATTTGGGAGCCGTTGCAGTGGGAGCCACAATCTATTTTGGGTCGCCCGAATCGACCAGACAAATCCAAGAAGTCAGTCAAGCTTTTGCTCATGCTCACGAATACGGAATGGCGACAATTCTGTGGTGTTATCTCCGCAACGACATCTTTAAACAAGACAAAGATTATCACCTTGCAGCGGATTTGACTGGCCAAGCAAATCACTTGGGTGTGACAATTCAAGCTGACATTATTAAGCAGAAATTACCAGAGTGCAACCACGGTTACGAAGCTGTTGCTAAAGCTAGCGGTAACAGTTACGGCAAAACCGACAAGCGGGTTTATTCGGATTTGACGACGGATCACCCGATCGATCTCACTCGCTATCAAGTCCTCAACTGTTATGCGGGAAGGATGGGTTTAATTAATTCCGGCGGTGCTTCAGGAAAAACCGATTTTGCAGAAGCCATTCGCACGGCAGTAATTAACAAACGCGCTGGGGGTTGCGGTTTAATTTCTGGACGTAAAACCTTTCAGAGACCTTTTGAAGAAGGGGTCAAATTATTTAACGCCATTCAAGACGTTTACCTGTCTCCTAAAATTTCTATAGCCTAAAATCTTGCCATAGAATATCCCCATTCCAGACTTCTTGAGGCTAGTAAGTAAGTCCACCTAATTAAATGCAAGATCCAAATCGCTCAAAAACTGACTGGTTTGCTATTCTTCACATCGATCTTCCCCCCTTGGGGGGGGCAGGGGGGGGTGGCCTCTTCCTTCTTCCTTCTACTTATCAATTAAAAGTAAGGTTCGTCAAATCCCCAACACCTAAATTGTTCAAAACACTTACATGACGCACCCTACAATTGGGTGCATCTGTGTTTTGTAAATATATTCGTAGGGGCGAAGCATGACCGCAGACAATTTATTAGTTATAACCAGAGATTTACGGAGGTCATGCTTCGCCTATGCAAAATCGGGATGCTCCCCTACAATTCGATATTATATTGTTTCCGGTTGCATCGGAATGATTTAACCACAGAGAACGCAGAGAACACAGAGGGAGATAAGAGAGATGAATACAGGACGATGCTACCGGATTTGATATTACCCATTACCATATTCTCAGTCCAGTAGCAATTCAACATACCCAACAGCCAAGTCTATTCACTTTTTGGCTTAATTTCACTAACAATTTCATAAACATCACTGTCTGGTATTTTCACAAACAAAGGCGTCATTTTATTTAAGATTTCCTGATAAGCTTCGCTATGGTTAGCAGCCATTTCATCTACGCTTTCCCAAAAAACGATCGCAATACCTTTGTCTGTATTAGGTAATTGCAGCAAGTATGCGCCCTTGAAACCTGTGACGTAAGTTGCAACCGCTTTTTCAAAAAGTTCTTCTGCTGCTTTAAATTTGCCTGGTTTAAATTCCCCAACCGCAACGTAGGCAAACTGATGTCTGAGAAAGTCTAGAAATTCTGACATAGGTCTTTGCTCAAAAAATTTGTCTCGACTAAATTTTATCAGAGTCGATCGCCTAATTTTGTGAACTTGACATTTTGTAAAATTGTTTCCAATTTAAATATCGATCGCCCTAGCACTCAGAAATGATTGTTGACGATTGACTGTGAATAGGTTGATGACTGCTTTTTCTGAGCTACAATTGAGCCTTGCCAAGATTTCATTTATTTTTATGACAGGCTCAAAAATGGGAACAGGAAGGCAAAAGCAGTCAAAACAATGGTTTGAGCAATTAATCACGTCTTAATTGATGGGTAAGTTCAGGGAATTGACAATTCCTCACCGTCGGGGGTGGCTTAGACTGGGTATGTTGAATTGGTAAAAAAGCTATGAACCCACAATCTAAAGGCCGCTTAGTTTGGAATCACTCTACCCATCTTGACGGATTGATACCAATTTTAGAGCGACTGACTCAAAAAATTGGCATTCAAACCATTACTCCAGGCGTCATTAACAAAGTTAAAGGTCACATCCCCCACATGACACTAAGAGTGTCAGTACCCATTCGCGGGGGATTTAAAATTATTGCCAGACAGGGCAAAACTGTACAAGAAGTCTTTATATTAACCACTCTCCCTCAACGGGATTTGGAAGAGACGATCGCCCAAACCCTAGCCCGGTAACAATTGTTGTTGAGCAAGCATGGCCCGTGCCCTAACTGAAGAAGTTTCATCACCAGAGGCTATTTCCTCAAGTCTACTCAAAACTTGCGACAGCCAATCCGGTTGAACAGCAGCACTAGCCAAAGCTTGCAAACCACCTACTGCTGCGTAGCGCACCACCCATTCGGGGTCTTGGGAGGCTTGCAGCAGCGTTTGGGATGCGTTTTTTTGAGCTTCGGGAATTTGTGCTGCGGGCATCAGTTCCCAACAAATGGTTCCCAAACCCCTAGCCGCCGCCCGTCGCACGCTCAAAGCAAAGTCATTCGCCGCTGCATCGAGCAAAATATTTAAACCTCTGGGGTCTCCAATGCCCGCCAAGGCTCTCACCGCCCAAGCCCTGGCTCCGTAATTGTAGCCGTCCAACTGTTCTAGGAGGGGAAGTACGGCAGGTTCTCCGAGTTGAATCAGCCCGTCCACGGCGGCAACGGCTGCCCCTGGGTTGTTGTAGCCGAGCACTGTAATTAGGGTGGGAATTGCTTCTTTTGAGCCAGCGGCGGCCAGTGCTTTGACTGAGTTTAACAAGCCCTCGGCAGAATCTGCTTGTTCTACAGCTTGAATTAGTTGATTAGTCATAAGTTATAAAAGGCTATCCATTAAGTTCATCACATGGATAGCTTCATCGGACAAAGAGAGTGATGCTTGTTGTTGGAGATGATGCTCCAAAACTCCTTTTAGGGCAATCAATTTCATGCTATTTTCGGCTAAAGTTTCAGAAATCGCTTGAGCTCCGGGCAAATAGCCGATCGCCCCTAAGTCCATTAAAGCCGATCGTCTCAACTGCAAATTATCCCCATTCAAAGCAGTCACCAACCGTTCTCCGTAAACTGATTCCCCAGTTAACTGATACATCGCCCGCGCTGCCGCGTACTGTACCCGCTCGACAGAATGTTCTAAAAAAGGTTGAATTGCTGGTAGCGCTTCCTCAGCTTGCAGGGTTCCCAAAGCTTCAATTACTGAGTCATAGGGTTGCACTAAGTGGGATTTTCCCGGCACGCGCACGGCCGCCGCCACTCCCCCATCTAATAGTTTCATCAGTGCCCCGATCGCATCCCGATCGCCCAGCATTTCTAGAGCTTGAGCCGCCGCTTCCCGCACGTAATAATCCTCACATTCCAAGCACTGAATTAGTGCCGGCAATGCTTGTTTGTCACCCAATTTTCCCAGAGCTCGCGCTGCATTTCGCAACAGAGAATAATCGCCTATTTTTGTTTGTTCCGATTCTTCTTGCAAAGCAGCAATTAGAGCTGCAATCACTGCGGGTTCTTTAACTCGAAATCTGCCCACCCACCATGCGGCGTAATAGCGGAGGCTGTAATCTTGGGAGCGGAGATTGGCGATCGCCTGTTCTAATGTTAAAGACTCGCCGCTAGCTACATCCGCTGGCGGTGAGTCTGATTCATAATAATCCATAATTTTTGATTAATTTTATTCATAATTTTAGGCACATATTGGGCGAATAGAATTCGCTTCTACACAGACAAAACCCGCCTGCGCGGGTTAGTTGCATTCTTAGTCTCGCGTGGCGCGGACGAAAGTTGGTGATTGTGGCGCTGATTGTGCGATCGGGCATTGTTATTGGTTATGGTAACTTAACAATAACCAATAACTAATGACTAATGACTAAATTGGAGTAATGCTGGCGATTTTCCCGCCCAAACGCTGAAATTTCTGCATTTGCGAGGACAAATCATCAACAGGTACGATAAACGCCTTGCTGCTGCGACGCACGTTAGGATATCCGCCCGTGCGAATGCCTGAAACTTCCACCCGGAAAAGTCGTCCTTCTTTGCCGTAAGCTGCCGCGCCGCCGAAACCGCTGCTGGGAGTTACGTTTTGTGCCGAAGGGCGATAAGCCCAACCTTCGCTGCCACCGGAGGGGCCAACTACTGCTGTAGCACTGTTGCTACCAACTTCAACGGCTAGGCGAGAGTTATTGCCTTCTAGTTGAGCTGTATCGCTATTTGCGTAGCCCCGATACAAGCGGAACATCCGGGTAAAACCAACGGTTTTTTGTCCGCGCTGATTATCAAAACCACGGTAGTAAGGGACGATACTTTCGCCAAAGCTTTCTTGATATTCTACGGAATCGATGTAGGAATCAATATCAGCATCGTATCCTTTGTTTTCGTACAAATCTAAGTGATAAACTACTTCAGATTCGTCGTAAATAGCGCGACCGAGCAGGTGTTTGTAGTTTAGTTCGATCGTCCGAGTTTGGAAGCTGCTGTAGAAAAACTTGGTTTTGTACAGTTCTGATTTAGCTACTGTGCGCACAAATTCTCGTACTGTTAAACTGCCGTCTTGCAGCAAAGATTCAGCACTTTTCAAGCGCTCGGATTTCATCAAATAATCGTTACCTAACAACTGGCGGTAAGTAGCGCGAATTACCATTTCTACGTCATCTTTTGTGTAATTCGGACGCAATTCTACCTTCGGCGCATCGCTCAATGCTGATGTCCCCAGTCTGGACGCTGCTGTTGTAATAGCCACCAGAATTTCTCCTAAATGTATGAATGTGAATTGAAAGCTTTGTGGTACTTGAGTGTTTTGCTACTTAGGCAAAAAGTGTTATTTTTTAGTAAGTTGATTTTATAAAATCCACCAAACCATCTTTAATTGTCTGGTTTCTGTAATCATCCATTCAACTTACTTTAATGCGACTTTTTCCAACCCAATATTTGAGCGCGAGAACTACCCGAAACAGCGTTATGCAGCACTCAATCGAGACATTTTTAGTTCTCCCTTTTTGCTTTAAAAACTGAAAACTTTTTAAAATTGTTTGGAAAACTTGCCCTCCAATGGAGATGCCCGGAATTGTAAACAACCGCTAACACTCTAGCTAACAGCAGCTTACATTTCCGGGCATCACGCAAATCTAGCTCAGGGCGTTGATTGCGTAGTCTAGGTAGGAGGTAGCTTCAGTAGCAGCATCGCCACTCAAACCGTGGTTGGCTTTGATGTACTTGAGAGCTTCAACGTACCAGCTAGGGGACAATTCAAAAGTCCGGTTGATTTCGTCGATACCTGCAATCAGGTACTCATCCATTGGGCCTGTGCCGCCTGCAACCAAGCAGTAGGTGACCATACGCAGGTAGTAGCCGATGTCGCGAGCGCACTTTGCTTTACCTGTTGCGGTAGAAGCATAGTTAGGGCCTTGCATTTGTTGGGTGTACGGGAATTTGTTGTACACTGCTTGGGCTGCACCGTCGATCAAGCGCTGAGAGTTAGCTGTCAGAGCTTTTGCTGCTTCTAAGCCAGCAGCAGCTTGGCGGAAGCGGCCGAAGGCGACTTGAAGTTCGGTGCTGCTGAGGAAACGGCCTTGAGAATCGGCTGCTGTTACTGCTTCGGTCAACGGGGTTTTCATTGTCTTGTTTTCTCCCTAATAATGTTGTGTTGTTTTGGCACAGAATATTTGTAAAAATGCGATGGATCGCTTTTTTTACATTCAATTAATCGTCGCTGAGCTATTTTTAGCCGACTGCACTAGCTGCACGGTCGAAGTAGCCACCGATTTCGGACATCAGCGAGCTGCAATCGCCACGAGTGATACCGTTAGGATCGTTGGCGATCGCGATCGCTGCTTCCTTCATTTTTTGGACGCCTGCTGCTACTGAAGCACCAGGAGTGCCCAAGGCCAGGTAGGTTTCCCGCAAGCCGTTCAAGCAACGGTCATCAAGAACGCTGGCATCACCTGCGAAAGTTGCATAGGTGACATAGCGCAAGATGATTTCCATGTCGCGCAAGCAAGCTGCCATGCGACGGCTGGTGTAAGCGTTGCCGCCTGGGGCGATCAATTGAGGTTGCTCAGCAAACAAAGAGCGAGCTGCATTGGCAACGATGGTGGAAGCGTTGCTGGTGATGCGGTTAACTGCATCAATGCGCTTGTTGCTCTCTGCAACCATGCTGCTGAGGGCATCTAGTTGACCTGCTGCCAAGAATTCGCCACGAGCGTCAGCTTGGGAAACTACTTTTGTAAATGCGTCTAACATGAAACAACTCTCCTATTTGAGTTAATTGAGTTTGGTTGCGGTATAAAACCGTTAAGTTAAATTTGTTCAGGCCGATCGCCTGTAAGGGTTGAGGGTTGACACCAGCTAATTAGCTGAGCGGCTCGATCTCTCCCTTTCCGCTACCTGTACCATTGTTACATTGCAACGGACGTTTAAGAAACCTTAGAATATTTTACATCTTTTATGAGATGCGACAAACCTTGTTAAACAGTGTTTTTGTTAACTTTAGCCTGCCCCTTCAACCCTCTCCTACTCTTTATACAATGCTGACGAGTGTTTGTTTATTACAAATTATTACAGGAATTTATCTGTTAGCAGAGGGTGAGACTGGGAGGCTAATGTTGTAATGGTTATAGCCTTGCGATCGCCTCCGATGCCCAGAATTTTCTGGTATGTTTTGCCAAATCCCCAAGGCCTTCGGAGGAACCCACCTTCCTGATGTCTGGGGTTTAGCCCTATTGTTAAAAAAAGTTAAGATAATTAAATCTTTGCGAAAAGAAGGTTGGGGAAGCAAAAAAAAAGCGAAACATTCAACCCGATCGCATTAGCGAAGCGATCTAATGGTTGCTATAGCCCGGATGCAGTTTTTCACCGCCCTTAAGCGCCAAGGAGATCCGGTCTTCCCCCGACAGTGCACCAAACACCCGCGCTTCTCGGCCGCGATTGTAAGCAGCAGTCAGGACTCCCCGTTGGCTATGGAAGCCACTAGAGGGATACCAAATTTGGGTTTGAGCTTTCACGATTAAGAAATTTAGTATTGATTGCTACATTTTTCACCAAATATCCGAGAGAGCCAGCCGGCCAAGGCATAAAGAAAATGGCGACGAGTAATCGTATGTCCAGAACGGCTGACTCAATGACGTTTTCGTAACATAAAATTCTGCTTCAGACTTGATATCGATCCGCGTCCTGATGAACGCTTAATATTGAAATACTCACCGTCTATCAGGAGCGGTGATTCTTGACGCTTCATCGGGTTCTGCTACCGGAGTAGTCTGACAATCCCTCTGCGCCCGTTTAGAGTCGTGGCGATTCCCCATCCCGACTTTCTCTATATTTCTATTCGAGTTACATTTCTTCTTTTGGAGTCTTTTGGTTGACGAGCTAATTTGCGTTGTAGCTTACGAACTTTTCGGTCTAACTTTTTATAGCTAGGGCTTTCGGCTTTTTCACCGTTGCTCATTACTGCAAAAGTTTTAATTCCCAAATCAATCCCGATACTTGGACTTTTGGCTTCGGATTGAATTGGTTCAACCTCTACAACAAAACTCAGAAAATAGCGGTTTGCACAGTCCTTGATTACCGTAACAGAGCTAGGTTCAGACGGAAGACTTCACGGGCGATATTGGATTAACAATTCCAATCTTGGCTAAATAGACACCACCGTCCTCTTTCATGGAAAAACCGCGAAGAGTAAATCTGGCAGATTGATTGTTAGTCCTCTTCTTGAACTTGGGATACCCAGCTTTACGTCCTTTTCGCTTGCCTTTACAGGAGTCGAAAAAGTTCTTACCCAGTTTTTTGGTGACAAAATATCATTAATTAATCACGCTAAGCTGTTCGTCATTTAAATTGCATCGTTACCAACTTGTAACCCAGCCTTGAATCCCTCTCCTCATCTCCCTATCCCCCATCTTGGAATAGAGTCTGTTGGCCCACGGAAATTCCTGATTTTTGGTAAGTTTGGTAAGGTGGATTAGTGCAATCAGCGGTAGCTATACAGACAGAGCCAGAGAGAGGTTTCTAGCTTCCTCCTTCCTCTTAACTCTTCCCAATGCCCGATCGCCCCCTCCACTGGCTGTAGCTGTCGCGCCACAGCCACCTTTATGCCCCATGCTCGATGGTAATTTATGTCTTCAAATCCTCCGTCTTCTTGGCACACCGTAGCAATCGACACAACCCTGAAACAGCTCAGTAGCAACAAAGACACTGGCTTAAGGGCTCAACAGGTATCAGAACGACTACAGCAATACGGCCACAACGAACTAGAAGAAACAGCAGGCCGCAGCCCTTGGTCGATTTTCGTCGATCAATTCACCAACATCATGTTGTTGATGCTGATGGGTGTAGCCATAATTTCCGGTTTCTTGGATATCAAATCCAACAATTTTCCCAAAGATGCGATCGCCATTTTTGCGATCGTCATCCTCAACGGGATTCTCGGCTATCTCCAAGAAAGTAGAGCCGAAAAAGCCCTTGCAGCCCTCAAAAACCTTTCATCCCCCCTCGTCAGAGTAGTGCGAGACGGCACAACTTCAGAAATAGCAGCCACAGAAGTCGTCCCCGGAGACATCATGCTCCTCGAAGCCGGGGTGAAAATAGCCGCAGATGCGCGATTGATCGAAGCATCCAACCTGCAAGTCAGAGAATCTGCTTTAACCGGAGAAGCCTTAGCAGTCACCAAAGAAGCGGATCTGGAACTTGCAGAAAATGCTTCCTTGGGCGATCGCCTGAACTTGATTTTTCAGGGCACAGAAGTTGTACAAGGACGCGCCAAGGCGATCGTCACCAACACCGGAATGCAAACTGAACTAGGCAAAATCGCCACCATGCTTGCCTCCGTAGAAACCGAACCAACTCCCCTGCAACGACGCATGAGCCAGTTGGCGAATGTTCTAGTCTCCGGTGCGATGATTTTAGTCCTGATCGTCGTCATCGGCGGCATGATTACCTTCCAAAATGGCAGCCTTGGGTTCGATACCAGGAAATTTGAAGAACTCTTAGAAGTATCTCTGAGTATGGCTGTAGCCGTTGTCCCCGAAGGACTCGCAGCAGTTGTCACAGTCACTTTAGCCCTGGGAACCAAGCGGATGGTGAAGCGGCAGGCCCTGATTCGCAAACTACCAGCCGTAGAAACCTTGGGTTCAGTGACTACTATTTGTTCCGACAAAACCGGTACCCTGACCCAAAATAAAATGGTAGTTCAGCGAGTACACACAGGCAATTCTGATGTCGGCATCGACGGATCGGGTTATAACCCGATCGGCATTTTTACCGATCGCCAAAAATCGGCCCAAATTGATAACTTAGAAGCATATCCAGAACTCGAAGCCTTATTAATAGCCTGTGCAGTTTGCAACGACGCATTTTTGCAGCACCAACAGCAAGAATGGACAATTTTGGGAGATCCCACCGAGGGAGCCCTGCTATCTTTTGCGGCCAAAGCAGGCATATATAAGGATATACAGTCTCAATTACTGCCACGGACGGCAGAATTTCCGTTTTCTTCCGAACGCAAGCGGATGAGCGTAATTTGCCAACTACCGGGGCGATCGCACAATTGCGGATTTCCCAAACCCGAAGGAGAAGAACCCAATTATTTAATGTTGACCAAAGGTTCTCCAGAGTTGACTTTGGAGCGCTGTCAGGGCATGATTGTGGGCGATCGAATTCAACCCATAACACAGTCCATGCGCGATCGCATCCTTGCCGAAAACAACGATATGGCAAGTAGCGGTTTGCGAGTGCTCGGCTTTGCTTACAAACTATGGGAAAACTTACCACCATCAGGTTCCGAAGAAACCAGCGAACAAAACATGATTTGGTTGGGGTTGGTGAGTATGCTGGATGCACCACGCCCGGAAGTACGAGAAGCTGTAGTGAAATGTCGAGATGCAGGGATTCGCGTAGTGATGATTACCGGCGATCACCAACTGACTGCTCATGCGATCGCCCAGGATTTGGGTATTGCCACTGTAGGCGATCGAGTCCTCACCGGTCAAGAATTGGAAAAACTCAGCCAAGAAGAACTCAAACAGCAAGTAGAGCAAGTTAGCGTTTACGCCCGCGTCTCCCCAGAGCACAAATTACGAATAGTCCAAGCCTTGCAAAGTTGGGGGAAATTTGTCGCCATGACAGGTGACGGCGTTAACGATGCACCTGCTTTGAAACAAGCCGATATCGGCATCGCCATGGGCATTACCGGCACCGATGTCAGCAAAGAAGCTAGTGATATGGTGCTGCTAGATGACAACTTTGCCACCATTGTCGCCGCCGCTGAAGAAGGACGAGTAGTTTATACTAATATTCGCCGTTTTATTAAGTACATTTTGGGCAGTAATATTGGCGAAGTTTTGACCATCGCCGCCGCCCCTTTAATGGGTTTGGGAGGAGTACCGCTGACCCCCCTACAAATTTTGTGGATGAACTTAGTTACTGACGGAGTTCCGGCGTTAGCTTTAGCGGTAGAACCAGCCGAACCGAATGTGATGAATAAGCCTCCTTTTAGTCCGCGAGAAAGTATTTTTGCGCGGGGTTTGGGTTCTTACATGATTCGGATCGGGATTATTTTTGCAATTTTGACCATAACCATGATGTCCTGGGCTTACGGATACACTCATGCCGCCAATTATCAGGGCGATCGAGAAGCTTGGAAAACGATGGTATTCACCACTCTCTGTCTAGCACAAATGGGTCACGCGATCGCCTGTCGTTCCCACACTCAGCTAACTATTGAGTTAAATCCCTTCACCAACATTTTTGTGTGGGGCGCTGTGATAGTTACAACTTTTATGCAAATGCTACTAATTTACATTCCGCCACTCAGAACATTTTTTGGAACTCACTATTTGAGCTTATTTGAACTAATGATTTGCTTCGGATTCAGCGCCCTAATGTTTGTCTGGATTGAAATGGAAAAACTATTTATCCGCTTCTACAAACCCAGCAAATAATCAAAAGTAGATTAATCCCTCTCCTCTCTTCCTTCGCGTCCTTCGCGCCTTCGCGGTTAAATCATTCCGATACAACCGGAATTGATATTATCATGTATCTCAAAAATATCCACCTTAGACAATTTCGCAATTACCTAGACCAAAAAGTAGTATTTGATGCTCCAAAAACTATTTTAGTCGGCAATAACGCTCAGGGAAAATCGAATTTATTAGAAGCAGTAGAATTGCTTTCGACATTAAAAAGTCACAGGGCGACGCGCGATCGCGATTTAATCCTCGACTCCAAACCCATGGGGCAAATAGATGCCAGCCTAGAGCGTCAAACCGGCTCGATAGAATTAGCATTAACTATGCGCTCTCAGGCGCGCCGTGTATGCAAAATCAACAGTGAACCTCTGCGCCGTCATTTGGATTTTTTGAGCGTCTTAAATGTCGTGCAATTTTCTTGTTTAGATTTGGACTTAGTGCGCGGTGCCCCGGAAATAAGGCGACATTGGATCGATCGCCTGGTAATCCAATTAGAACCAATTTACGCTCATATTTTGCAGCAATATAACCAAATTTTGCGCCAACGCAACGCTCTATTAAAAAGCTCTAAGGAAATTAGAAAAATCGATGTTTCCGAAACTATTGACAAAATGCAATTTATGGGAAACGAAACTCCCTTCTCACCAAATAGAGAACAATTCCCAATTTTTTCCCCCCTTGGGGGGGGTGAGGGGGGGGTTGCCCAATCCCCCATTCCCAATACAGAATTAGCTTTGTGGGATGCACAATTAGCGACGGCGGGTGCTCGTGTGATCCGTAGGCGCGATCGCATTTTAGAGCGATTGATACCTTTAGCTCGCAATTGGCACTCTTCCATTAGCGGTTCTACAGAAGTTTTGGATATGAAATATGCTGCTAATATTGAAGTAGGGCAAGAATTCATCGCTAAAGACAATCTAGAAGGAGTGCGGCAAGCATTTTTAGATAAAATTCAACAAAGGGCGATCGCCGAAAAATTTCAAGGTACTACTTTAGTCGGTCCCCACCGTGATGATATTACATTTACCATTAACAATACACCTGCTCGTCAATACGGCTCTCAAGGTCAGCAACGAACTCTGGTATTAGCCTTAAAATTAGCCGAATTGCAGCTTATTGAAGAAGTCGTTGGCGAACCACCTTTGCTGTTGCTAGACGACGTACTTGCAGAACTCGATCTCAACCGCCAAAATCAACTTTTAGAAACCATTCAAGAACGATTTCAAACTTTAATTACTACCACCCATTTAGGCGCTTTTGACTCTCAATGGCTGCAACAAACTCAAATTCTGACCGTTGTTGCAGGACAAATCAATCAATTTTAGATAAGGGATTTTGATTGGGAGATTGACAAAATATATCTTTCATGCTATGGAGATATTTTTGGGTAAATTGACATGGGTATCCTGATTCGAGATAGGATAAAGGTTAATATTCGATCGCGAATTTGGCTGCCATTTCTTTCAACCCTTATGAAGCATTACATTTCCCGTCTGTTAGCCCTAGTCTTAGTTGTTGTCCTAGGCATCAGTGGCTGTACCAATGTTCCAGCCACTCTCAGCGGAGACTACCGCCAAGACACATTAGACTTAGTAACCAGCTTGAGAACCTCGCTGACTTTACCAGAGGGTACGCCGGAAAAAGCAGCAGCTCAAGCAGATTCTCGCACAAAAATCAATGACTTTGCTGCTGCTTACCGTCGCGATCCCGCTCTTACCAAGCTTTCATCTTTCACAACAATGCGAACAGCTTTAAACTCTTTGGCCGGACATTACAGTTCCTATCCAAATCGTCCCGTTCCTGAAAAGTTGAAAAAGCGTCTTGAAGCAGAATTTCAGCAGGTAGAAATGGCTCTCAAAAGAGGCTCTTAATTCTTGTATTTTGAGACTTGAACGAGAAAGTTATGATGACTTTCTCTCGAAACCCGGTTATTTTCAACAACCGGGTTTCTGATATTGATACTTTGATTGGCAATCAATTCTGTTAAAATTATCCTATGACAGAACCCCATCAAAACTGGCAAACTCAACCCTCAACTCAAGTCCCAGCTTGGCTAATCCAAGCTGTCAACAAACACGCACCGGAACTCCCCGGAAACTATGCCGCAGCACTCCTGTGGTATCGAGGCCTTAAAAACCCAGAACAAATACCCGGATTCTTAAATCCCCAACTTTACCAGCCCGCAAGTCCCTGGGAATTCGGGCAAGAAATGAACTGGGCAATAGACAGAATCCATCAAGCAAAAAACCAGGGTGAAAAAGTCGCAATTTGGGGAGACTTCGATGCCGACGGTATCACTTCAACCTCCGTACTGTGGGATGGACTGGGCAAAATATTTTCCCAAAATGACCAACTAATTTATTATATTCCCAATCGTTTAACAGAATCTCACGGTCTCAATATTCCAGGCATAAACACCTTAAAAACATCGGGCGTTAGCCTAATTATTACCTGCGATACCGGCAGTACAAATATCGCCGAAATCAAATATGCCACAAGTCTAGGCATAGATATAATCATTACAGATCATCATACCCTCCCGGACGATCGCCCTGACGCAGTAGCCATTATCAATCCCCGATACCTCCCCTCAAATCATCAACTTTTTCACCTATCCGGTGTCGCCGTCGCCTACAAATTAATCGAAGCACTATATCAAACATTGCCCGATATTCCCCAGCTTGCTTTAACAGAGTTATTAGAATTAGTAGCCATCGGATTAATCGCCGATTTAGTCCAACTCACAGGAGACAGTCGCTACCTAGCTCAACTGGGCATACAACAACTACAAAAACAACTCAAACATCCCACTCGTCCGGGGGTGGCTAAATTACTACAATTGTGCAACAAAAATGGCGATCGCCCCACAGACATTTCCTTCGGACTAGGCCCCCGCATCAACGCCGTTAGCCGCATCCAAGGCGACGCCAGTTTCTGCGTAGAACTCCTCACCAGCCGCGACAAAAAACGCTGCGAAGAACTAGCACTCTTAACCGAAATAGCCAACTCCAGGCGCAAATCTTTACAAACATCTGTAGCCAAAGATGCAGCCCAAAAATTAGCCAAACTCGACCTGTCCACTACCAGCGTCATCGTCCTCTCTGACCCCCAATGGGCCCTAGGAGTATTAGGATTGGTAGCCGGACAAATCGCCCAAGAATACGGCCGCCCCGTAATTTTATTCAGCACCGAAACCACACCAGAAATCAACGAAACTCTGCCAGAAACACAATCGATCCAGTCTTTAGACTCAGAAATACCCACAGTCCCCCAATCCCAAATTGCCAGAGGTTCTGCCCGTTCCACCAATCAAATCGACCTTTATCAATTAGTCAAAGACCAAGCACATTTATTAGATAGATTTGGCGGTCATCCCTTCGCCGCTGGATTGAGTCTGCCCGTGGAAAATATCCCCCTATTTACCGATGCTATAAACCAGCAACTACGGCAGAAGTACAGCACCGAAAGTTTGACACCATCTCCCGTTCAAGCAGACCTCACAATTACTGTTGCTGAGTTAGGAAAAAACCTATTTCAAGAATTAAAATTACTCGAACCCTGCGGTATGGGAAATCCCGCACCCAAATTACTGATTCTTAACTGCTGGTTTGACAATGTTTGGAATAAAAATATCAAAGATGGGAAAGGACAAGAAATTAAATATATCAAAACCAGATTTAAAATTTGGGATGAATCTGTCAATACAGGATTTCCCGGTATTTGGTGGGGACACTACCGAGACGAAATTCCTGAAGGTCGATGCGATGCTATAGTGGAACTAGACTTCAATACCTATGAAGAACAATACGAAGTGCGACTGATAGCATTGCGTTCTCGCCAGGAATCAAACCCCATCCAGCCGACCCATCAAATAGATTGGATATTAGACTGGCGGAGTGGAAATCCAGAGGCAGAATTATTAGCAGCCAGCCACAACTTAGCCTCTCCCCTATCCGCAGAACATCGAGTTGATTCCTCCGAAATATTCGATCGACCAAACTGCCTCATCCTCCAAAAATGCCCCACAAGTTGGGATGAAATGCGGATTTGGTTGAGAAAAGCACAGCACAATCAACAAAAACTGGCGATCGCCTACAGCTTACCCCCAGCAGTCCCCCCTGAGCAAATCTGGCAACAGCTAATCGGTATCGCCAAATATCTCAGCCGCACCCAAAAACCAGTCACCAGACAGCAACTAGGCCACAAACTCGGAATCAGCGACACATCCCTGCAATTGGGGTTCAAAACCTTAACCCATCTTGGTTTCAAAGTCAATTATCGCGATCGAGCCTTTTACATCACCAGACAAGCAGAAACGGAAAACAGAGGAAATAACATCTCCAAATCCTTATTAGCTAGCCAATCCACCCAATTTTCCACTTCTAATTCTCGACAACTAGCCCACTGGACAGCAAAATTCCTAGCAGCAGTCTCCGAAGAACAATTCCGGCGCCAATATTTCTGTCAAGTACCCCTGTCCACCATTCAATCCATCGCCAGAGAGACTTTTTTCCAAGAAGATTCCCCAGCAATTCCTTTCTAACTCAACCAAAAACCAAATTCTCAGGAACAGCATCTCTGACATCTCGATTCCCAGAAATATCTTCGTTCTCAATTCATGCCGATAAAATAGGTCATAGGACAATGGGAGTTATCCGTTGCAACTCTTGCCCAAAACTCAGAAGAACCCAAAACTCCCTCCCTCTCAAATTCGATCGCACATCTTCAAATTTTTAACCCCTATGCTCCTCTGTCCCCGCTGCCAGTTTGAAAATCCCAATCAAAACAAGTTTTGTCAACAATGCGGAAATTCCCTAACTTACAAATCTTGTCCCCAATGCGGCGTCCAAGTCGCTGTGAGCGCCAAAGAATGTCAGAATTGTGGCACCGCAACAGGTCAAGTGTGGCAAGCAATTATTTGCGGTCGATCGAATTTGCCAGCAGTCGAGACAGAGGAACAGCCACCACAACCAGACACTGTGCCCCAAAGCACCCCCATCGCCAACTCCGTTGAACCCCCAACAGACGCAACTCCAACAGAAATCATCACCCCAGCCCAAGACCCAGCATTAGTCCCAGCAGCAGTTGAATCACCAATCGATGCTGTAGTCGGCGTGAGTGCGATCGTCCCCGAATCCTTTCAAACAGACCAAAAAAGCACTAATGCACCACTAGACAGCCAAATAACCCCATCCCAAAGCAATTTGGACACCACTACAGACCCTGAACCCCACCAGGAATCCACAGAAAATCGCGATCGCCCAACCATAGCCAATACTCCCCCCCAAGCTTCCGAACTCCCCACTTCCAACCCCCAAAACTTAATCGCTTCCCAGCCAGCAGGAGCCTATCTCGACAACCAGCAGCGCTACCAACTCTTAGAAACCCTACCACCAAGAAAACCCTCAGACACAGTAACCGTAACAGTATTAGACTGTCAGCCACTGCAAATGTCACCCCTCAAAGCCCTCCTAGCAGCCAATTCTGCCACCGTCGCCAAACGAGCATCCCCCTACAGAGGAGCCCTAGAAGCCAGAGCCAACTTCACCGACTCCGCCCTAGAAAACCTGTGCCAAGGCATAGCCGAACCTTATCTAGCTCTCCGATGGCAATTCTCCCAAAACCTGCCAGTCATTCACGATAGCTGGCTAGAAAACCAACAAGCAGTGCTGCTGTTAGAAGACTGCTCCCAGTGGCCACCCCTGATAGAACGCTGGAGTCAACCCGAAACCTCCACTCAACAAATTCTGTACTGGCTCCACGAAATGACAGAACTGTGGGCAGCCCTAGAACCCTGGCGCTGTCGCCAAAGTTTGTTGGAACTGACAAATTTGCGAGTCAACCCCGACTCTTCCTTTGCATTAGCATCTTTGCGGGTGCAACGTCTCTATCCCGAAGCCCCCGACTCCAACCTGCAACTGCTAGATTTGGGGCAATTGTGGCAGACCATATTTAACCAGTCCGATCGCACCCAGTTTGGCGCCTTGCTCGAACTCCTGCAAGAAATGTACAGGGGCGAAATTCATACCATAGACGAATTGCGATCGCGCCTAGAGACCGTCCCCCTAGAACTCCAACCCGCACCAGCAAAAACTTCCACCCCAACACGCTTCCAATTTGGCCAACCCCACGAACCCAGTCCCGACCCAGGGGAAGTCCTAACCCAGCCCATGCCAGTGCAGATTTACAGCTTGGAAGACGCAGGTATCACCGATGTCGGACTCCAGCGCGCCCACAACGAAGACTTCTTCAGCATCTGGACTCAAATCAACAAGCTCGAAACATCCTTCGGTAGAACCTTCCAAAGCAAAGGACTGTACATTCTCTGTGACGGCATGGGCGGACACGACAGCGGCGAAGTCGCCAGTCAACTAGCCGCGGAAACCCTCAGAGAATTCTTTCAAACCAGTTGGGAGAATCAACTCCCTTCCGCAGAAACTATCCGCAAGGGCATTTTATTAGCCAACAAAGCCATCTTTGAAATCAACCAAAAGGAAAGTCGTTCCGGCAGTGGTCGCATGGGTACAACTCTAGTCACAGTCTTAGTTCAAGACACCCAAGTTGCCTTTGCCCATGTAGGCGACAGCCGCCTCTACCAACTCCGAAAAGGACAAACCCTAGAAAAACTCACCTCAGACCATGAAGTAGGCCAGCGGGAAATTAAGCGCGGGGTTGACCCAGAAACAGCATATTCTCGCCCCGATGCCTATCAACTGACTCAAGCCATCGGCCCACGAGACAGTAATTTTCTCAAACCTGATGTCCAGTTTTTAGAATTGTCTGAAGATACTTTATTGATTTTGGCTTCTGACGGTCTGACAGACAATAATGTTTTGGAAACCTACTGGCAAAACTGTCTCGAACCACTCTTGCACCCACAAGCTAATTTGGAGCAAGGAGTGGCAAAGTTAATAGAACTAGGCAACAAACACAATGGTCATGACAATATCACAGCCATTGTGATTCGCGCCCTAGTCGGGCCATCCCGATTTTAGACTTTGGAGGCTGCCCACTTTTTCTTGGCCGCTCCCAAGCCAGCGGCCGCCAGACCTAAACCTGCAACAGTCGCAGGTTCGGGAACAGCCTCCGAATTTTCATGGCAGGGCTGGATTTCCTCTACTATCAAATATCCAGTGTTGACAGATTTTCCATTGGATTGTCCCCCACCCGATTGCATCCAACTAATCTTTCCTCCCCCTGTACCGAAACCTTCGCCAAATATCCCCAAAGCTGGCAGAATGCGATAATTACCAAAAGCCCATTGACTTGCTAATTGAGGGATAACTCCACTGCCTATGACCTTAGCATCAAACACAAACCGTGTTTTCACCGTATCGAAGGGGGCCCACAGCAAAGGAGTAAGTAGTTCACCCCTGTCTCCTGAACTCGCTTTAGACAAATCCCAGGATTTCCCCCATACCGTTGCCGAAAAGCTTGTCAGGGCGAACCATTGATTGCTGGCTTTTATTTCTAGGGGCGGCAATGAGAAGCTAGCCAAAATAGTGTCTTGATAAGGAGTCGAGCCATCATAGCTGAAAGACCCTTCACCTACTAAAGAATTACTCGAATCAAAAAAACTTAAACTAAAATTAAGTGAGGCGGCCTGTGCTGAGTTGACCCCAGTCAAGGCAAATCCCAGAACAGTACCTGTCACAGCAACAGCAAATTTACGTAAAATATTAGTCATTGTTCACCTAATTTTTGTATTGTCAAGTATTGGATCGAGGAGTTTTGTTTTTGAACTTCCTCTGCTAAAGTAGGTCAATTAAAAATACCAAATACCCCAATTGCCGACTTCTTTAAGCGATCGACAATCCCCGATCGGCATCTGTGACCTTTAATCCGGCGCACTTACCGCTCCGTAATTTTACACATGAATACCCACCAGAAACATCTCCAATAATCATGTTTATCAAATCTTTAATAAAAATTACGCTATTATGAAGATTTAATCAAACTTATGGCTACAACTCCTAGGAAAATCAGCGCATCTGTTGTTAGTTGTTTCTGATTCAAAACCAAAAATTCCCCCTTGAATCTTACAAAAGTTAATTATGTTTAATTTTTAGTTGTTATTAATCCTTAAAATTTCCTTACTTGATGCCCCATACTCTCAACCTGTAAATTATCTTTTGCCCGCCACTGCCAAACAACGGATCTCAACCACATCAATTGAAAATGCTGCTGACCCTTTTAGATCCAGAACAAAATACCCCTCTGCAACAGTGGAGTTTTGAAAGCGAATCCATTGTTCGCATCGGCCGTTCTCCTGAAAATCACGTTGTGATCCCCAATGCTCTAGTCTCCCGGCAGCACCTGGAATTGCAAAGAATTAAAAGTGGTGCATCCAGTCAGTGGTATTTAGTCAATTCTGGGACTAATGGGACTTTTGTTAACGGTATGCTTTTATCTCAGGGATGGATATCCGACGGTGCTTTAATCCAGTTGGCGCGGGGCGGCCCACTGCTACATTTCCAAGTCACCACCATTGCCTGTGGTGGCAAAATCGAAACCATGCCTCCCATCGCTCGTCCCTCTCCCCTATGCACCCACGCGGGAAACCCCCCTGGTAATTTATTCTGCATCCACTGTGGCGAACCGATTAAAGTCGAGCGCACGGTGCGAAACTATCAAGTGCTGCGAACTTTGGGTCAAGGCGGTATGGGCACAACCACCTTAGCCTGGGATCGAGACAAAGCAAAAGCTCAACAACCAGGAAGTTCCCCCGCAGCTTCTCTGGTAGTTCTCAAGGAAATGAATGCTGACATGGCTCAAATCGCCAAAGCTCAAGAACTTTTTGAACGGGAAGCTAAAACCCTCAAATCTCTCCATCATCCCGGAATTCCTCAGTTTTTTGACTTTTTTGTCGAAGGGGGCAAAAAATACTTGGTGATGGAAATGCTCCACGGCGAGGATTTAGAAAAACGCATCTATAACCGCGGCCCTGTTACTCCGCAGCAGGCTATAGAGTGGATGATTCAAAGCTGTGAAGTTTTGGAATACATTCACTCTCAAAAACCTCCCATCGTCCACCGGGATATTAAACCTGCTAATTTGCTAGTCCGACATCGAGACAATGGCATTTCAGTCCTCGATTTTGGCGCTGTTAAAGAAATTGGCACTCCTCCGGGTACTCGCATCGGCGTTGAAGGTTACACAGCGCCTGAACAAGACCGGGGACAGCCTCTTCCTCAGTCGGATTTATATGCTATTGGCCCTACTTTGATTTTTTTGCTCACCGCCAACGGCCCGCAAAAGTATTACGGCAAGATAGCTGGAGGTTATGGTTTTAAGCTCGAAAATATTCCCACTATTACCCCAAAATTGCGAGAAATTATCTTAAAAACCACCGCGTCTAAACCTGGGGACAGGTTTCAAACTGCTCAACAATTAGGTCAAGCTTTAGCAGCTTGCCTTTGAGGGCAGGCAGAAGTTAGAACCTGTATTTTTTGTTCATGATTTCTTTAATTTGACATACTCACCGCTACTTAGTATCAGCTTTGAGGATGTTTGGAAACCCCCTATTTCTAAACACCCAATTCTTCCTTTTCCTCCCTGCTATTCTTCGTCCCAAGCTTCTACAGCTAACAACTCGCTCACGGGGTCTTGCATGGAAAATTCAAACTCTGTGAGTTGCTGCTTCCAGTAGGGCCATTCGTCCCCGTATAGCAGAGCAATCTTCCAAATGCTGTCTGTCGGTTTGATGATGTCAGACGTGACGAGAGATTGCACCTGACGCTGGAACTTAACCATCGGCTGTATAACCTGCTGGTTCATAATACCTCTTGAATTGTTTAAATCTTGTTTGTAATTACAACTTCCCGGCTCTCACTTTTTGTCGCAGTTTCGCCAAGAACAGTTTCACCAAGATACGTGTAGATTTTTTTCGGGAAGCTACATCTTCAACTTATATCTTAACATCGTTGGTTTTGACAAGGGGCTATAAGCAAGACTTAATAGTCAAGACTGACTCTAAAGAATTGATCATCTTTAAGTGCCACCGCTATCTGCTGTTGATTAGCGACTGGTTGTGGGTGGTCTTGACTATTTCTAGCTTTTTCTAGGTGCGATGACTGCCGGAGTCCAGTTTTTGACAAGATTTGGCAACTTCCTGCAACTACAGCTAGATGCTGCTACAGCGAAATGTCTTCTCCCCGCGATGTGAACTGCACTTGTTTCACGTTCCACATTGGGTTAGCGATGAGAGTTTGGCGCAAACTGCCGAAGATAGCTAGCTGTTCGCAGGTTGACATGGAAGTCAAAGTACGTTTGGAGTCGGGGGAGACTCGCAAATCTATTATAGCCTTGCCAGTGTTTCGATCGACACTTACCCGATAAGCAAAGTTCAAGTCACCGCCATATTGTCTTTCCAGAATCTTAGACACTGCTGCTAACAGCGAGTTTTCAGCAGGGAGGGAAATTTCCTGGGCAATCAGTGTTTTGCACTCAGAGTCTGGTTCGTAGACTGTAACTGTGACTATCTTTGCTGTCTCTGATAGCTGCATCCCTGGACTCGCTCCCAGGAGCGAAGGTGTTTGGCTGGCTGCTGCTGACTCGACTTTGAGCGAGGCTGCTATAGGTACACTGTTATCGTGTAATGTGCGAGACTGGATGCGGTTAGGGGGCAGCATACTACAGCTATACAAACCCATTATAACTGTACTGGCGGCAAAGGTTGTCAAAATTTGTTGGATACTGTTCATCAAAAAAATGGGTCTGAAACCCCGTCCTTTTAGGACGGCTTTACATGAATTTTTGTTAATATCTACCATTTCACACAAGACGTGCTAGTATGTGAAGCGTACTTAAGGTCAGCATGACACTAAAAGCCTTCAGCTATCGATTCTACCCAACGCCGGAACAAGAAGGTTTGTTGCGACGTACTTTGGGTTGTGTTCGTTTGGTCTACAACCGTGCTTTAGCCACAAGAACGGAAGCTTGGTACGCAGAACAGAAACGGGTAGGCTATGCTGAGACTTCTTCAATGTTAACTGAATGGAAGAAAACCGAAGAACTAGATTTTCTGAACAAAGTTAGCTGTGTGCCATTACAGCAATGCTTGAGACATTTACAAACGGCTTATACCAACTTTTTTGATGGGCGGGCAAAATATCCTAACTTCAAAAAGAAACGCAATGGTGGTAGTGCAGAATTTACCAAGTCAGCATTTAAGTTCAGAGATGGACAAGTCTACCTAGCAAAAAGCACACAAGCTTTACCAATTCGCTGGAGCCGGACACTACCTGATGGTGCCATACCATCAACCTTAAGCGTGAAGCTTGCACCATCAGGTAGGTGGTCGGTTTCTCTGCTGGTAGATGTTGAAATTGAAACACTACCCAAAACAGATAATCAAGTCGGCATCGACCTGGGAGTTACAAGCTTGCTCACTCTAAGCACTGGCGAAAAGATTGCCAATCCCAAAGGATTCAAGGCAAAGTATCGCAAGCTTAGAAGAGCGCAGAAAGCCTTAAGTCGCAAGCAAAAAGGGTCAAACAACCGTCACAAAGCACGGCTTAAAGTAGCGAAAGTGCATCAAGAAATTACTGATGCAAGGAAAGATCATCTTCACAAGTTAACAACACGGTTGGTGCGTGAAAACCAAACCATCGCCGTAGAAGACTTAGCTGTGAAGAATCTGGTTAAAAACCGGAAACTTGCTCTAGCTATAAGTGATGCAAGTTGGGGGGAATTAGTCAGACAACTAGATTACAAGTGCGATGGGTACGGTCGTACTTTAATTAAGATTGACCGATGGTTTCCGAGTTCAAAACGGTGTGGCAATTGCGGACATATCGTTGACAAGATGCCGTTGAATATCCGGGAATGGTATTGTCCTAATTGCGGGACGCACCATGACCGAGACATCAACGCGGCAAAGAATATTTTGGCGGCAGGGCTTGCCGTGGCAGTCTGTGGAGCGACTGTAAGACCCGAACAGAGTAAATCTGTTAAGGCTGGTGCGAAATCCCCTCTGAGGACGGAAGCAGAAACCTAAGTCGTGAGTCTTAGGAATCCCCGTGCGTTTACGCCGGGGTGGATGTCAAGATTATCACTAAATCTCGATCGAACATTCTGGGCGGCAGTACACAAATCCGCATTCAGGAGTCTTTTAAGAAAGTGGCGGGGGAACTCCGTCACTCAAAACAGCCTTTGCAAAAAAGGAAAAAGAAGCCTGCGGTCTAACTGTACTCAGTTGACCGTCAGGTTTGTTCACTTGAAACTTGCTACTCTCGACTTAACTCTATGACTTGGACTCGGCGCCACATTCTCACTCTGGCTGATTTTACTTCCGACGAATACGATACAGTGCTGCAAACGGCGGCGAGTTTTCGGGAGGTACTCGGCCGCCGCACCAAGAAAGTGCCAGCTTTGCAGGGTCAAGTCGTGGCGAACTTGTTTTTTGAGCCTTCTACCCGGACTCGCAATAGTTTTGAGTTGGCTGCAAAGCGACTTTCAGCCGATACCCTCAATTTTACTCCCGGTAGTTCTTCTCTGACCAAGGGAGAGACGATTCTCGATACGGCTAAGACTTATCTGGCCATGGGCACAGATTTGATGGTAATCCGCCACGGACAGGCGGGAGTGCCTAGCACCATTGCCTCGGAAATGGACCGATTGGGTTCGAGAGTCAGTGTTCTCAATGCTGGAGATGGTCAGCACGAACACCCCTCCCAAGGTTTGTTAGACCTCTTTACTATCTGTTCTGTTTTAGATCCCGAACGTCCGAGACTGAAACTTTTAGCAGGCAAAAAAATTGCTGTGGTTGGGGATATTTTGCATTCGCGGGTAGCCCGGTCTAATATCTGGAGTTTAACGGCTTCCGGGGCCCAAGTTCACCTCGCCGGACCGCCTACTTTACTGCCACTTTTGTTCGCTGAGTGCGGCCAAGGTAGGGAAGGCAAGTTATATTTGCACTGGCATCTCGAACCTGCTTTGGCCGATGCTGATTTTGTGATGACTTTGCGCCTGCAAAAGGAACGGATGAGCCAGAATTTGCTACCGAGTTTACGAGAGTATCATTCTCTGTATGGGATTACGCGCGATCGACTCAAACTCTGCAAACCCGATGTCAAGGTTTTACACCCAGGCCCGGTGAATCGTGGCGTGGAAATTAGTTCCGATTTGATGGACGATCCCCAATTTAGTCTCATTTCTCAGCAAGTTACCAGCGGGGTGGCGGTGCGGATGGCCTTACTTTACCTGATCGGTGGCGGTAAAGTTTAAACTTGCGGTTGCTATGGAAAATAATCGTTACCAGGCTCGACTTGGTAACGATTAAACATCTTTCTAGAAAAATATAATTTTCTAGTTAAGATTTATTGAATCCAGGCAGCAGATACCCAGCCACCGTCAGCCAGTTGGGCCCAGCCATGTTTATAGCGACCACTCAATGCCACATAATCTCCATCGTATAACTTGCCGATGACATGAGAACAGTCACTGGGTCGGTGGCGGATATTCAGTCGGCTGCCGTTGGTCACAACTTGGGTAGAGCTGTGATACTCGTGATGACCACCGCAGTGGCGATACCCACAATTTGCCTGGGCTTCCCCAGGAATACTTACAACAGATACGGCTACTGCCATACCTACAACCCCTACCCATGCAGAATTAGGAATTTTTAAACCCAGTTCGTCTAAGGACTTGAGTTGGAGTTCAGACTCTGGAGATTCATAAGCAACAAAAGAGTGGCTCAATGCTAGTGCTTCCATAGTTTCCTCATGATTGTTGTTAACTGTTGTCGCTGGAGACTCAGATCAAAAAATCGATTACAAGCTCTAATTATTAACTTATGTGTCAGAGAAGGCACAAAGAACTGTTAGGGTCTTGCTGTTACCGAATCTTAGACTATTTGCCTGAATCCTGCACAGGTATATGATGCCATGTCAGCAGCTTGGATGGCAAAAAAATCAATAAAGTTTACATCGGCTGCTGAAAATCTTGGGTGAGGGGGGAATGCTCGGACGCTCTGATTTTAGGTATTTGTATCATTGCGTAAGGAATCAACAGATGGCTTGGGGTTCAAGATTGATTCTACGATAGATAAATGATACTGTCGATCGCCTAAAATTTGCTGATTGATTGGTTACAGTGCGATCGATAATAATCTAGATTCGGTAAACATCGAGCGATCGCCACTGGCATTGTGTCAAGATAAATTAAGTTCTCCAGCACTATTTCCACACCATGAATTCTGGCGCTGCTCTTTCCATCAACACAATTCCTCAACCCAATCGGCAAGACAGTTTTGCCATTACTTTTGCTCCTTTATCTGTAGAAGAAATCTACACTTTGGCAGATGACGAAGCCAACGGAGCGGTGGTACTAATGAGTGGCACTGTCCGCAACCAAACTGACGGTAAACCTGTAATTGCCCTAGAGTACCAAGCTTACGAACCAATGGCAGTGCGAGTATTCCAGCAAATCGCCACGGAAATTCGTCGCCAGTGGCCTGATGTCAATCGAGTAGTTATTCATCACCGCGTTGGACGCTTGGAGGTCGGGGAAATCAGCGTATTGGTAGCCGTGGGCTGTCCCCACCGAAGGGAAGCCTTTGCAGCTTGTCAGTATGGGATGGACACGCTCAAACATAATGTTCCTATTTGGAAAAAGGAACATTGGGCTGATGGTTCTAGTAGTTGGGTTAATATTGGTGCGTGCGAAGTTGCTGGTTAGAAGGAAGAAGAAGTCACCCCCCCCCTAGCCCCAGGGCTGTTTCATTATTGGTAGGGGCAGTGCCAAGAGTGCCGGCCCTCCGAGTGATCCCGCACTCTCCCGTCTGTCTTGGCCTATTTGGGAACTTCGGAAGATAGCGCAACGTCAAAAATCATGGAATGTTCGATGACCCGATTCCACCCATGAGTGACTTTATTTCAGTGTCCTGGTCTGCGGTTGTGGCGACCGTTCAAAGAGTGCAATTGCCAGCGGAAAAACTCTCTAACTATGACTTAGTGTTGCGGTGTCAGGAAGGAAATCTACCTGAAAGCGCTGCTTTTTCAGAACTGTTGAAGCGATATCAATCCCATGTCGATCGCGTTCTCTATCACTTGGCCCCTGACTGGCAAGACCGCGCTGATTTGGCTCAGGAAGTCTGGATTCGAGTTTATCGAAATATCAATCGCTTACAAGAGCCTGTCAAATTTAGGGGCTGGCTGAGTCGCATTGCCACAAATTTATTTTACGATGAGCTGCGGAAGCGCAAGCGCATCCGAACTCCCCTCTCCCTGGACGTACCTCGTACTCTCGAAGATGGGGAAGTGGATTGGGAGATTCCGGCAGATTGTCCGGGACCGGAGGAAGATTTGACGACCAGAGAATTTTACGACCAATTGCGGGAGGCGATCGCGGATTTACCAGAAGTATTCCGCACGACCATTGTTTTGAGAGAAATCCAAGGTTTAGCCTATGAAGAAATAGCTGAAATGACAGGAGTTTCTCTCGGCACTGTCAAGTCGAGAATTGCCAGAGCTCGCCAAAGATTGCAGTTGCAATTGCAAAAATATCTAGACGGTAATTAGTCTAGTGGTTTTCCAGGTAACAACAGAAGATTTGGTGAAGTTTTAGCTAACATCAAAACTTCTATTTGTCAATATAAATAAGCTGTAAATAATGTTAAGGGACAAGAAGCAGTATTGTAAAAATTCATTAAGTTTGTAAGCAGTAGTAAGCAATGGTAGTATTATATAGTCATAATGGTCAAGAAGCGAGAATTATAGCGAGCGTTAAAAAATGGAGATGCTGAATGCAACTAGCAGAGAGACACATCATTAAATCCACAGAACATCGTTTTGTTGAAATAGACGGATTAGCCTTTAAATCCAAAAATCTCTACAATGCCGCTAACTACGTGATTCGTCAGAGTTTTGTCTATGGATGGGGTTATATAAATTACAACGAAATGAATCGTTTGATGAAATCTCATTCAGCATACAAGGAATTACCAGCCAAGGTAAGTCAACAAATATTAATGATATTAGACAAGAATTGGAAGTCTTTTTTTGAAGCAGTCAAAGCTTACAAAAATGAACCCACGAGATTCACAGGCCGCCCGAAATTACCGAAGTATAAAGATAAAGTCAAGGGTCGGAATATTCTCGTCTATACAATTCAGGCGATTAGTAGCAAGGAACTAAAGAAAGGAATTATCAAGCTGTCGGGTACTAATATTTTAATTAAAACCCAAATTAAACCAGAGCGAATTTGTCAAATTAGATTGGTGCCAAAATGCGATTGCTATATAATTGAGGTGATTTACAATGCCTGTACTGAGCCGGAGTCCACCCTTGAGCTTGATGAAAACCCCAAAGAATTAGTAGCTAGTATCGACTTAGGGCTGAATAATTTAGTGGCGTTAACTTCAAATCAGCCGGGATTTGTCCCTTTACTGATTAACGGGCGACCACTGAAATCGATTAATCAATTCTACAACAAGCGTAAGGCACGACTACAATCTCAGTTAAAAAGTCTGCGTAAAACTTCATCACGGATTCAGCGTTTAACCCGTTGTCGCCATCAAAAAGTCGATAATTACTTGCACTCTGCTAGTCGGTATATCATCAATGTTCTCGGCTCACAAAATATCGGAACGCTAGTAATTGGTAAAAATGCACAATGGAAAAACGAGCTTGATTTAGGAAGGAAAACTAATCAAAGCTTTGTAAACATTCCTCATGCTCGACTAATTGAAATGTTGAAGTACAAAGCTGAATTGATGGGAATAAAGATAATAGAACAAGAAGAATCCTATACTTCCAAATCGAACTTCCTGAATTTAGATCGAATTCCTGTGTACGGGTATATTGGAACCTTCGATGTCACATTTAGTGGTCAGCGAATTAAGAGAGGATTGTACAGAACATCGTCGGGTCGATTGATTAACGCTGATGTTAACGGGTCTTATAATATTTTGAGAAAAGCAATCCCAAATGCGTTCAGCAATGGGATAGGGAGCTGTGTAGTTCAGCCGAGGCGGGTCAATCCGCTCGAAGTAAAAGCGAAGGGGGAGGGACTCAACGCCTCCCATGTCATGTCATAAATGCCTATACTTTTACCAGCTATAAATTATGAAATCTAACTTTGAATCGGAACACAATCAGCATCACCAAGGTGGCGGGGATGCACTCGCTAGAAATCAAGCTCAACACAATCATGCTCAGGGGACTGTAACTACTATGACTTGCGATCGCTTTGAAATGCTCAGCGCCTACCTCGATGGCGAAGTCACTGCTGCCGAACGGCGGCAAGTTGAAGAATGGCTGGCAACGGACCCCGCCACTAAAGCTTTGTACTCGCGACTGCTAACTATGCAGCAGAGTTTTCAGTCTCTTCCGGTACCGCCTTCGGCACAATCGGCCCAGGAGTTGGCTGCGAAGGTGTTGCAGCGAGTTGAACGCAAGCCGAAACGGATGATAGTCTGGGGTGGATGCGCGATCGCAGCTTTGTTGGTCGCGGTAGTGTCTGGTGTCAGTAGTGGCCGCCAATCCTTCGCTCCCCAGTTTGCTCAATCCCCCGTTAATCCTGAATATGACGGTTTGGTGGTGGCATTAAACGAGCCTGTGGTGGAGATTATTAATCCTAACGATTTGCTCCTGGGAGTCGATGCACCCGTGGTGGAAATTCCCAAATCTGGCCACAAGTAAGAGTTTTAGCTAGACAGATTCCATTGATTTTGCCTGAAAAACCCAAAACCGAAAGCGGCGACTTCTTGAAGAAGTCGCCGCTTTGCACTACAAATTTCTCAACAGCCGCTGTTTTTTTCAAACAGATTTACAAAAAATTTTTACAATTAAAGCCTTCCTAAAAGTACGGGGTTTTCAACCCAGTTTTTTGATAATAATTGGAAAACTTAGGTTTTTTACTGACACTTAAAATTTATTGTGTTTCAAGTAAATAATAGGTATCATAGCAAAACATGAAACTATTGTCAATGATTTTTGCGTAAATTATCAAATTTCAAGGAAATAAAAGCGTGTCTGAGCCTAGCAATCACTACCAAACCCTAAACGTCACCCCAACCGCAACACAAGCCGAGATTAAACAAGCCTACCGCCGTTTAGTCAAATTATTTCATCCAGATAGTAACAGCAAAACCGCAGGTCACGAACAAATTGTCCGCCTGAATGCAGCCTACGAAATACTAGGAGATGCCCAGCACAGACAATCCTACGATCGCCAAATTTGCGATCGCACCGTACAGCAAGCACAACCTGTTTCCAACGAAAACATCAGCCGCCAGCAAACAGCCAGTGCACGGGATGCCGACGAACACATGGAACAGTGGCTGATTAAAGTATACAAACCCGTGAATCGATTTCTCAACAACATATTGAAACCACTCAAAAAAGAAATTGACCAATTATCAGCAGACCCTTTTGATGACGAATTGATAGAAAATTTTCAAACCTATCTCGAAGCCAGTCGCGAGTTTCTCAAACAAGCTCAAAAATTTTTTCGTTCCATGCCTAATCCATCTAACGTAGCCGGAGTAGCCGCTCATCTTTACTACTGCATCAATCAAGTCGGAGATGGCATAGAAGAATTACATTTATTTACCTTAAACTACGACGATCGGCACTTGCATACAGGTCAAGAACTGTTTAGAATTGCCACTAGACTGCGACGGGAAGCACAAGCTGAATTAAAAATAAAATCTTAAAAAATTTAATTTTCCATCCTTCTGTCTGCTTCCTGCTTTCTTCTTCCCCCCTTGGGGCACGGCGGTTTCATTCTTGGTAGGGGCAGTGCCAAGAGTGCCGGCCCTCCAAGTCCCACAACTGCCCATAAAATCGTTTTCCTGGTTTCAAATTCCAAAAAGAACTTGAATTCGTTTCCGAACTTTAAGAAAAGGAGTTTGTTCCAAAGAATCGTCATCCAACAATCCCAAATCTCTCAAAGCTTGTTGACGTTCCGACAATTTGAGAGCAATTTGATCGGCTAAATTTGGCTGTTCTACTAATAATTTTTTCAAATCATGGCGTTCCACTACAAACAAAATTGAATCCGCGCTAGTTTTAACAGTCGCGGTTCTCGGAGTTCCCAACAGCAAAGATATTTCCCCAAAAAACTCCCCCTCGTGAAGGGTAGCAATATACTTACCAGTTTTTTGAGAAAGAACTTCTACAGAACCCGAAAGAATAATATAGAAAGAATCGCCTGGATCGTTTTCTTTGCATACAACCTGTTCTGCTGGAAACAGTTGTCGGTAGCCATATTCAATTAATTGTCGTAGTTCTAAATCTGTACATTGTTCAAAATAAGTTACTCGTCGCAACAAATCGCGCAAATTCCAATTATTTAGAGACTTGGGTACAGACTGTTTCGGAGAGGTAAAACTACCATTTGATTCGGCTGAGTTTTGGACATGGTGCGGAAAAACTTTGCCATTGGAAATATCATTTTTGTGATTTTCAAGTATTTTAGTTAATTCTTGCGGATTTCGCAGCCATAAATCCTGTTGAGGAAAAGGAATTTCGATGTTGCGGTTGCGAAATTCGTAGTCAATTAAAAAATTGACGGCACTTTTGATGGCATCACTTTCCTGGGGCTGGTCAGTCCAAATCAAAAGGTCAAAGTTTAAAGCGTTATCTCCAAATCCGCGAAACCAAACTTTCGGAGAAGGATGTGACAAAACATTTGGTTCCTTCCTCGCAGCGACTAAGAGTGCTTCCGTAACTAAAACTGGATCGGTGCCGTAGGCAACGCCAACGGGGATATGTAGGCGACATCTAGGGTCTCTATAACTCCAGTTAATAATGTTAGTTTCAACAAATTTAATATTGGGGATAATAACAAAAAGACCGTCTATGGTTTTAATAATCGTGGAACGAATCGAAATATTTTCGACTGTTCCTAATAAATTGTCTATTTCAATAAAATCTCCCACTCTAATTTGGTGTTCAAATAGTAAAGTGAGACCGCTGATAAAGTTAGTGGCTAGATTTTGCAAGCCAAAGCCAAAACCAATACCCACAACCCCGGCTAGGACAGTTAAAGAAGTGAGATTGATGCCTGCGCCTTGCAGGACGATGATGCAACCGAAAGTTGCCAAAATATAGCCAATTATGGTAGAAATTGCTTCTTGACTACCTCGATCTAATCCCATCCTAACTAGGACGCTACGCTTGATTCCTTCACTAATGATGCGAGCTACAAAAAAGGAAACTATAGCTAGTAAAATTAGTTTGAGGATGGCAGCAATGGAAAGATGAGCATCGCCCACATAAAATAGTGGGGTCATCATCGCACCAGATAGTTGTTCAAAAAAATGTTTGGCTTTTACAGTAATCCAATTCATTAATATTGGGTAAGGGGTAATAGATGGTTGGGAACCGGTGATTAATTTTGGTTGTCATTGAACTGCAAACGGCTAATTATTGCAGAGTTTATCCGAAAAACTTCTACTTGAGAGTGTCCTGTGTTGCAAAAAAGTCGATCGCACTTTTTATGCCAAAGATTCCTAACCGATGGGCTAGCAACTGATGGGGAGAAGATGTTTGCTAGGGGTACTTGATATCTGATATCTGTTTATAGAATTAATGTAAAATCTTGCACTATGCTCAAGAACAGGCAAGATGCCTGTTCCCCAAAGAGTAAATTTGATTGTGGGCTCGGCGGGAGAGCCCGCCCCTTGCCCATATCTGGAAAATTGGTCGCAATTCATGTACAGCACCCTCAAAGTATCGAAAAATTCCAGCAAAAATTAGTTTATCCTTAAGAAGTAAGTCCTTTACAGAACTTTACAAGCTTACCCTACTTGACTTTTATGCAGTGCATCATCAATCGTCGGGCACAGTTTTCGGCGAGTCATCGTTACTGGCTACCGGAGTTGAGCGAAGCCGAAAATTTTGAGCGGTTTGGCCCAACAGCCCGCGCACCGGGACATGGACACAATTACGTCCTGTATGTTTCTATGATAGGAGAACTTGATGAGTACGGCATGGTGTTGAACCTGTCTGATGTCAAGCACGTCATTAAGCGGGAAGTTACCAACCATCTCGATTTTTCCTACCTTAACGAAGCATGGCCGGAATTTCAGCAGACTTTGCCAACTACCGAAAACATCGCACGGGAAATCTGGCGGAGGCTAGCTCCTCATTTACCTGTGAGCAAAATTCAATTGTTTGAACACCCAGAACTTTGGGCCGAATATTTAGGAAACGGAATGGAAGCTTATCTTACTGTGTCTACTCATTTTAGCGCCGCCCACCGGTTAGCTCGTCCAGATTTGAGCTTGGAAGAAAATTCGGAAATTTACGGCAAGTGCGCTCGTCCTCATGGTCACGGTCACAACTATCATTTAGATGTGACGGTGAAAGGGGAAATTGATGAGCGGACTGGTATGATTGCGGATTTGGGAGCTTTGCAAAAGGCTATTGATGATTATGTTGTTGAACCGTTGGATCATACTTTTTTAAATAAGGATATTTCTTATTTTGAAAATGTTGTACCGACGGCGGAAAATATTGCGGTTCGTATTTGCCAATTATTACGATCGCCCGTTCGTGAATTGGGAGCCGAGTTGTACAAAATTAAGCTGACTGAAAGCCCCAATAATAGTTGTGAAATTTACTCCGCTGATTTAGAGGAATTGGTGAGTGAAAGTCAGCAGCAGTCAGGGGTTTTGGTTGGGGTTTGACATCTCCCCGGTCTAAAGACACGGGGATTCTAAACTGTTGCGTAGTGGCAGGATAAATCCCATTGGTGTCAACAATCGCCTGAAACCCTTGGTATCTCTCGTTCATAGCCAAGTCTAGATCCCCCTCTAAATCCCCACCCCCCCCTGCCCCCCCAAGGGGGGATGGGGGAAGGGGGACGAAAGAGAAGACTCCTGTCCCCCCCTTCTTAAGGGGGGCTAGGGGGGATCTGGCCTTAATAGTCAAACAGCAGTCTGTGACAGGGTTTGACGTTAAGTTGATACTAATGGATAAATCCGTGCCACTACGCTTTTTAGTTTTGGTTTCCCAGATACTGAAACTACTTGACAGTGAAATTGCCAGAGTGTACTATAAAAGTAGTATACAAAAATAACAACATGAGACTGAAGAGTTGGGAGTCTCCCCGCAGCGAAGGCAGAAACTCCAAAGGAAAAGGTGGCTCCGCCAGAGTTCGACAGCTAAAAAAACAACAGCAAACTTTGCGGAAAAAATTAAAAGCCCAAAACCCTGAATCCGGCGATCGCCAAAACTACACACAAAACAACAAAAACAAAGGGAAGGAAACTCACATTTCCTTCCCTTTTGTGATATTTGCCTCAGCTCATTCCGATTACCAAATACTTGGGTTTAAAGCCCCGTTACTTCGACTACGCTCAGCACATCGCCTTATAGGACGGCTTTAATTCAAGTGTAAAGATGTCTTGCAAGCTACAAGTTGATAGCTACAATTGCTTGTAAGCATGATAGAATCATCTAAGGTAGGAAGAAAACATTTAAAGGTTAGTAGGCAACGTAAAGACTTCGCCATTAAGACGGCGTTGTGCGTAGTGAAATCTAGCGATTTTGTAGCTTATGAAAACCTTCAAGTGCGGAACATGGTGAAAAACCATAAGCTCGCTAAATCAATTAGCGATGCAGCATGGTCGCAGTTTGCTCAATGGTTGCAATATTTGGGAAAAGTGTACGGTAAAACAGTAGTTGCTGTTGCCCCTCAGTACACTTCCCAGGATTGTTCAAGTTGTGGCAATCGCGTTCAGAAGTCGCTCTCAATCAGAACTCATAAAACCTCATGGGATGTGTGGAAACTCAGTCGCTTCAGCGCTGAGAGGAAACAAGACTCAAGGGACTTTAGTCGCCGTGGATATAGGGAGGATTTTTTTTAGATAGGTTGTTGAGTGTGGGTAACTGAGGTCGAGAAGACTGAGGGGGGAGATAGTATTCGGGAGCAGGTGCCGGCTGTTCGGCTCCTGAGCGGTAAATCTGCCAGAATCTCAGGGCGATCGCCACCCCAGCGGTACCTAGCCCAAAAGCCAATAAAGAGCCACTAGCACCAATACTGCCGATCGCTGCATCGACAACGCCCACTGTCACAACAAAGCTGGTAATAGGATCTCTACGGTAAGCAGACCTTAAAAGTCGCGTCCATGAAGCATTCATTGCTGTTTACTCTTTTCTATATTTATCTACAATCTGTGACATACTCCCACATCAAATCTGAGTACAGATTATGATGTGGGCTTCTTAACAGCCCGCTAAAGCTCAGAGCTGGCGGAACATTCGGGATTTCTAGCTCAAATACTAGCTTAACCTAGATTAACATTCTCGCCTGTGGGGCATTGTACGGGAGTCCGGTCAAATTGCCAACCTCGTCAAATCAATTTTTTGCCCGATCGACACATCATAATCCAGCTCTACCGTTTTGATAACAAGTATCCCAAGACCGAAAAGTCTCTGATATTGTTTCTTGTGCATATTCTAATCAATTCGAGAACTGGTGACACTCAACAGAGAACTCACACCGACTATTCCCTGGCGATCGAGCCGATGTGAGGCTGACAGCACGCTAAAATTAGTTGAGGCCTAACCAGGACAGTAACCCCTGCCCTGTGGCATACTCGATCGCCAAAGTGAGGATAAAGCCGATCATCGCAGCTCTACCGTTGAGCCTTTCGGCGTAGTTGTTGAAGCCAAATTTTGGCTGTGACAGTTTCGGAGTTATGGTGGGTTGTATTGGTGTCATTGCTTTAATTGCCTCAGTGCCTAGTATCTAAATGTGAAATCCAATGTTAGTTAGTTACAATTCTTAAACGTTTCTTCTCCCATTGTAAAGAGGGTTTGTGAAAGTTGACAAATACCTAGATTTTTAGAAGCGGTTAACCCGCCATAAATCAATTTGAGATTTAAGATTTGAGATTGAAGAATTAAAGAATTGCTCCCACGGCTTGATACCCTAAACTCTTTTGGTCCCCAGTCCCTGCTACCAAAAACTCCTAGCTAAACCTAACCAGTTACACTGCTTGCATATATGACAAATCAGTTAGATACAGATAACCTTCCCCTAGCGGCACAGCGAGTTGCCTTTGCCCTGCGGACTGCGGGCTGGACTTGCTTCTGGGTCCAAGCAGTGCTGGGCGTGGTGGCGGGGCTAATTTTGCTGCTGGCAGTCCCGTCTGCCCTGTCGAGTGGTGCCTCCGCTACGAGCCAGACCAGTGCTGGAACCGGCGGAGGTGTATTGTTGGCTGTGTGCGGGCTGTTAGCCCTCGGCTACAGCGCCTATCGGGCTTTTCGGTTTACTCGCTTGTCTAAAGAATTGCGATCGCCCGCCACGGGTGTCCGCCCCAAAAGGGCACAGACGATTCAAGAAGTACGATTGACATTGATGAGTAATTTGTCGGGAATGCTGCTGACGCTGCTGGGAGCAGAAGCGATCGGTGGTACCTTGTTCGTCAAATCTATATCTCAGCCCCAAGTTTTGTTCGGTGCAGCCGTCGATTTCAGTCGGTTCATTCAGCCCCTAGATATATTTGTAGTGCTGGCAAACATTCACGCTACTTTAGCTCACTTTGTCGGGATTGTCGGAGCTCTGTGGTTGCTCGATCGCATCAACAAGCAGTAGTTATTAGTTATTAGTGATTGGTGTCGCCCTGCCCTTCGACTTCGCGCTTCCTGAGCGTAGTCGAAGGGTTGTTAGTGATTGGTTATTAGTTATTGGTGAGGCAAGATCCCAAGCATGAATCACCAGTAACAGCTTTGAGTTCCGCTAGCTCGCCTATACTAATTAGTCTGTCCACTGCTAACCCTTGAATTACCTATTTAAAATATAGGTAAATATAGATATTATGTCAACTGCCGTTAGCCCTACTCGACTCTCCCCCTAATGGCATCCGGAATCAGTACCAACTTGTCGAATAAGTTACTCAGATACCTTGTAGTAAAACAACATAAATATCATGGCACTGAAACCCGATGCTTATTTTGGGGTAACAGATCACACAACTATTGAAGTTTCTCAAGAAAGTTTTCGCTCTGTCCTTGGTCAAATAGAAGCTGAACTACTTTGTAGCGACACCTACAGCCACGCTCTAGCTAGCTTGCAAACTATGTTGGGCGAAGCGGCATCGGCAGCGGAAATTTTAATTAGAGCTGTTAGCCGAGAAGCGGTCAAACTAGCATTTCAGCGGTTCCCCAAATCACAAAAAACTGAACTACAACTAGCCCCAGAAAGTCTCGTCATGGCAAGTTCTACTATGGGAAGTTCTGCCCTGACAAGTCCGCTGCTGAGCAAGGCTACAGAATTTACGGCAGTCAGAGAATTAGAGCCATCACAAGTATCTGTTCCCATCTTTTATCGTCGTAGCACTACTGTGGAATTGCCACCCACAACAGATTCTGACAATGAAAATGCCGATCTTCGAGATACTGAAACTCACGAAGCACAGCAACAATTTCCCCCAGACGAAGGTCAAGTTGAGTCAGCTACACCCGGTGCTGTGGTAGTTAAAGGAAACTCCTTCCCAGGATTTTCTTTTCTTCAGAAACACAAGAAACTTACTAAGGAAGAAGCACTAGCTTTGGCTATTCAACAACGGAAAGATTGTTTGTGCGAGTTGGGGAGAGAATTGCGCCTGGGAAGGGAACTTAGAGCCTTATCTATCCAACACATCCACAGTCAAACTCTGGTGCCGCTGCACCACATCGAAGCGATCGAAAATGGGGAAATTGAGAAACTCCCCCAAGACATCTACGTTAGAGGTTTCATCCGTCGGATCGGCGATGCCGTGGGACTCAACGGTAGTGCAATGGCAGATGCTTTGCCCCAACTAGATGCCAGTGGCAATCTCAACTCCTATTTGTCGGTTTCCGAATCGGAATCAGACGATGGCTTTCAAATGAATTCAGCCCATTTGTACATCGGGTATACAGCTTTAATGGCTGGGGCTGTGGGGGGTGTGGCTTGGCTATCGCAACAACCCGTTGTGCCAGGGGGGCAGCCAGTACCGGCAAATTTGGTGACACCACCTGCGTCCGTTGCGCCAGCGGCGGCCCGCGACACCCCCGCACCTAAACCTGGTGTGAAAAAGTCTCCCACTCATGGGGGCATGATTATGGGGGCTGATATGGCACCACCTGAAATGATTTGGGCCTAAAATCTGTTAGTGGAAAATACCGATCGCAATTTTCATCGATCTAACCTTGAGGTCGATCGCCCCACAGTCACAAAGTGAATTTTCCAGTACATCAGGAAACCCGATATCTGCGATAAACTAACTACTCGACCAGTCATTTTAAGGTTTCCGAGAAGATGAGTTCCCCTGCCACTGCTGCTTCCTCCCCGATGGAGCCACTATCGACTCAGCCACCAAGTATCCCAAATTTGGTGACACCAGACACTACTTTGTCAACGACTGCTCCAATTCCACAGAAATCTTGGACAATCGAAGATAGCGAAAAACTATACCGAATTCAAGGTTGGGGGGAACCCTATTTCTCGATCAATGCAGCCGGTCACGTTACAGTATCTCCCAAGGGCGATCGTGGTGGCTCCTTAGACTTGTGCGAACTGGTAGAATCTCTCAAACAGCGAAACTTGGCACTGCCACTACTGATTCGATTTTCTGATATTTTGGAAGACCGGATTGAGCGGTTAAATTCTTGTTTTGCCAGAGCGATCGCCCGCTACAATTACAAAAATGTCTATCGCGGTGTCTTTCCGGTCAAATGCAACCAGCACCGCCAATTAGTTGAAGATTTGGTGCGTTTCGGTCAACCGCATCACTTCGGTTTGGAAGCTGGATCTAAACCGGAATTAATGATAGCTTTAGCCACTTTAAAAAACCCAGGCGCTTTATTAATTTGCAATGGTTACAAAGACCGCGAATATATAGAAACGGCAATTTTAGCTCAGCGGTTAGGGCAAACTTCAGTAGTTGTGCTTGAGCAAATAGAGGAAGTGCAACTGGCGATCGCCGCGGGCAAAGCATTAGGAATTAAACCGGTTTTGGGAGTGCGAGCCAAACTCAGTACCACCGGTGTTGGCCGCTGGGGAGGTTCCACAGGCGATCGGGCAAAATTTGGCTTGACTATTCCTGAAATTGTCCGCGCTGTCGAGGAGCTGAAAAAAGCAGGAATGCTAGACTGTTTGCAACTGTTGCACTTCCATATCGGCTCTCAAATTTCATCGATTAGCGTCATCAAAGATGCCATCCGAGAAGCCAGCCACATTTATGTAGAATTAGCTAAGTTGGGAGCTAATATGAACTACTTGGACGTAGGTGGTGGACTGGGCGTTGACTATGATGGTTCTAAAACTAATTTTCATGCCTCTAAAAATTACAATATGCAAAACTACGCCAACGACGTAGTAGCCGGAGTAAAGGATGCCTGTGACGAGCGAAAAGTACCAGTGCCAATTATCATTAGTGAAAGCGGACGGGCGATCGCTTCTCACCAATCAGTGTTAATTTTTGATGTACTTGGTACCAGCGAAGTTCTGAGGGAAGTACCAGAACCAGTAGACCCAAACGCCCACCAAATTCCGCGTAATCTCTACGAAATCTACCAATCTATTAGTCCAGAAAATTACCAAGAAGTCTATCACGATGCTATCCAATTTAAGGAAGAAGCAATCAGTTTATTTAACTTAGGCTATTTGGGAATTGCCGAACGGGCTAAAACTGAGCAATTGTATTGGGCTTGCTGCGAAAAAATCCAGGCGATCGCGCGGGAAAAAGAATATGTATCCGACGATTTGGAAGACTTAGAAAAGGTGATGGCCTCAATTTATTACATCAACTTATCTGTTTTTCAGTCAGTGCCAGACAGTTGGGCAATTAACCAATTATTCCCTATTATGCCAATCCACCGACTTGATGAAGAACCAACTCAGCGAGGAACTTTGGCAGATCTCACCTGCGATAGTGATGGTAAAATCGACCAATTTATCGATTTGCGAGATGTCAAGTCTGTTTTGGAACTGCATCCCATGAAGCCCGGACAACCTTACTATTTAGCCCTATTTTTGGGAGGTGCTTATCAAGAAATCATGGGGAACCTTCACAACTTATTTGGCGATGCAAATGCAGTACACATTCAGCTAACGCCTTCTGGCTATCATATCGAACACGTTGTGAAAGGAGACACGATGAAAGAAGTTCTCAGCTATGTACAGTACGATGCAGAAAGTTTGGTTGAAAGCATCCGCCGTCAGACAGAGGAAGCGTTGCAGCAAAATAAAATAACTCTTTCGGAGTCACAACTTTTGCTGCAAAATTATGAAAGGAGTCTTAGCCAGTATACTTATCTTCAATCTTAGTTAGTGTTGCTGAGAATGTCTGCGATCGCCCGCCGTTCTTCTCGTTGTTGAGTTGGCAAAACTTGACGAGCATCAGTAATCAGCCAATCGAGAGCCGCTGCTTGCAAATCGATCGCAGCCCCCGTTTTATCAACGCAGTAGCGCCCGAACACCAGTTTGTCAACTAAGCGTACTTCTGGCCCCAAACGGGAATACTCAAAAATCACGCTATTTTCCACTGTCGCCCCACTGCAAAGCCAACAATTGGGGCCGATCATCGTCGGCCCAACAATTTTTGCTCCATCTTCAATGATCGTCATCCCGCCAATATAAACAGGTCCGGTAATATCAACCTTGTCCCAATTCACAGCTACATTTAAACCAGCATAAACACCGGGACGAACTTCAATTCCCGGAATCGAAACATTTTTAACTTCTCCCAATAGTACACTTTGAATCGCCCGCCAATAGTCAGGAACTTTGCCGATATCCACCCACTCAAAGTCCATGCTAATCCCATAAAAAGGCGCGCCTGCTGCTACTAGCTTAGGAAATAATTGCGAACCGATATCGTACTCTGTATCAGATGGAATATAATTGAATATTTCAGGCTCAAAAATGTAAATACCAGTGTTGATATCGGTACTCAGAGCTTCTTCGACAGAGGGTTTTTCTTGGAATGCTTTAACTTTACCAGAGTCGTCTGTTACCACAACTCCGTAACTCGAAACTTCTTCGCGGGGAACAGATTTCATCACAATAGTAGCGATCGCTCCTTTTTCCCGGTGCCACTTGACAGCAGCCGTCAAATCCAGGTCAATCAAAGCGTCTCCGCACAGCACCACAAAAGTATCATCAAAAAATGGCGAGAATTCCTGAATCCGCTTCATACCGCCAGCCGAGCCGACGGCTTCTCCGATCATTTGTCCCTCTTCAATCCGTCCCTCAAAAGAATAGCCAATTTGTACCCCAAATTTTTGACCATCGCGGAAGTAATTTTCAATCACGTCCGCTAGGTGGGAAACATTGACCATAATCTCGTCAAATCCATGCTGACGGAGCAATTCAACCAAAAATTCCATCACAGGCTTTTGTAGGATGGGAATCATTGGTTTCGGTATTGTCTGAGTAATGGGACGGACACGAGTACCTTTACCGGCCGCCAGAATCATCGCTTTCATTCTTAACTTCCTCAACCCTTTGTTAATTGATATCAACTCAACACTTAGATGCTAGCGGTTACGATCTATATTTGTCGATCGCACTAAAATCCTGACCTGTTTATTTTCCACACAGTACCAGGCTATCAATCACTGATTCGGGATTTCCCTGAATTTCAGCACTCAGGAATCACGACTCAGTTAGCACTGGAGTGAGTGTCTTACTCCCAAACTGAGCCAGAAAATTCCGGCTAGGGAGCTTCTGCCTGGAATATTAACCGACGGAGTAGCATAGTTATTAGTTTCGGAGCAGTCAGTCTCATTTCCGTTTAAGTTTAGAGAACTCGGATTTTGAGGTCTCGATAAAACTCTTCTTGAACCAACTCTACTTTAGACTGAGCCGACAGTAGCAACAGCGCCCAAAAAATACCAACGCGGTCATGATTGGGCGAATTTGTTTCCTCCGTTTCCTCCATAGAGACCGTAATTTGCGACTCAGCAGGAGAGTGCAAATCGTGATGAGGCCAGAGTTCCAGCAGTTGTTCCAAGTCCAGCCAACCCTCATCAATTTCAGAATTGCGTTCTCCCAAAAACCGCTCCAGTTCACTAGCAGTTTCCACCAGATTTTCTTGGTGAGCTAGCTCAAATATAGCCCGCGCCGCTTGAGACCGCATTTTGGAGCTACTGCGTCGCCGGGGAACAACTGTCTCCTCCATTGCCGCTTTCATTAGCTGCAACTGCTCGATCAGTTCTGGAAGCGTCACCGGGCGTTTTTGGGGTAGTTTAGCCACACCACGACGCCGCAGTTGCCGCTCCAAATGCTGCGGCAAATGTCGCCCTCCTGAGTTTTCTGCCTCTTCCAGTGGCACCTCATCTGTAGAGTCATTCACGGGGGGTTCCGAGAGGACTATACTTTCTGCTTTGAGCAAAACCAGCATCGAAGCATACAAAAATGCCTGACCGGAGTGGGACAAATCGGAGAAATCCCCACTCTGATCTGCGTCACGCGCCTCGTTTAGCTTGTTCAAACAGCGATCGAACACTTCAATCACCTTAACGTCCCAAGGATTGATTTCTCCCCGTTCTGCTAAGTCAATTAAAATTGCGATCCCCTCGGAAATCGTCTGTAAACCATCTTGGGCTTTGGCAATGGTCATTCGATGTTGATGTTAGATTTTAGATGATCGAGCCTATATAGCAATCCTTGTAGGAGTCGTAAATATTTTTACCCAAACCCAACCCGGACCTTACTAAGGTCCGGGAGTAAGAAATTCACAAATGATTTAGGATTGCTATATTTGATTTAATTAGCGATCGCCACCGCATTCTTGATATCTTCCACGGTGGACGGTTCTGTACTTTCTAACAAAAGTTGTTTCGCTTCAACTTCTGCTTTATACCGTTCGATATCCTGTTCTAAAGCTTGAATTTGCTGCTCCTTTTCGCGAACTTGACGAGTCTCATCACGAGAGGCGAGCATTCGCTGCATTCTGGACCACAAACTAAACAGCCACGCTAAAACTGCCCCCAATCCAGTTGCCATAATTAATTCTACTGACAAAGGAGCTTTAACTTGGAAGCCTTTGATAATTTGAATAGTTGTCGGCTCTGTATTCTCTATGCTGAACAAGACTAAAGCCAAACAAATCAGAAAGATGAAGAAGAAGTTTAGTACCCGCATTTTCTCTGTTCCTAATTCTCAAACTGTACAATTTTTTGTGTCTCGATAAACTATTAGATTTCCGACTTTTTCCAGGAGTCCTGGTGCTAGAGCTTCTGTTTTTTAGCTGTGACTGAGCAACTGCTTTAGGTTTGGGGGATTTTCTGAGTTTTGTGACCGATGCCCATGGCTGGCAAGAGTTGATATTTCAAACCAATACCAGCAAGAACGAATAAAGCAATAATCACTGCACCAATGCCTACCGGACTGGGAACCCAAAATACAGCCTCTAAATAATTAATTTCCCCCGGTTTCAGCTTCCAAACCAACTGTTTTCCCTGGTCAGAGATTTCCGGTGCGATCGCACCGGGGACAGTTTGAATACTTTCGGCTCCCCAAGGGGTGTTCAAGCTAAAGTCTAGCTCTAAAAGTCCCCCAGGACTGACAATCAGATTACCGTTAGCCGACAGCAAAGAAATCGATCGCAAATCCAACTCCAAACTTAACCGATTTCGCAGCACCAGCAACAAATTATTTTGCTTGACCTTTAGGTGAGATTCAAACTTCGGCAAATCCGTTTCTAAGGGAGTAGCAACCCTAGATTTTTTGGTGGGTACGGGATTGTAAAATTGGTTAAACTTTTCCTCTAGCTCTGCACCATTATTAAAAGGAATCCTCACTAAAATCTCTCCCTCTGAAAGCCGTTTAGTTTTCCCATCCAAAGAGCGCACTCTAAGTTCCACACTATCCAACCAATCTCCAAGAATCTCGCTGCTGAAGCTCGTCAGCCGTTCCCCCAGCTTAATGTGCTGCACAATTTCGCCGCGAGTTTGGCTTTCAAAGTTAACTCCGACATCGTACTGAACGCAGCCTGTTACCAAAGTTAAAAGGCACAATACAAAAGGTAAAAGAAACAAGAAGTGTTGTTTCCTTTTCCCTGTTTCATCCTTGACCATTTGCTGCTTCATTGTTGTTTTTTCCCTGTTTAACTGGTTCCCAGGTAGAGCTTGGGAACCCATGTCACTCTTGCTCTGCCTCGCCAGCTTTGATGCAAATTCGAGGCAGAGCCTCTGGATGTTCATTACCAGGCAGAGCCTGGTAACGAGTAACTCATCATTTTGTAGGGATAGTGCCCCCGTGCCTACCCTCCCCATCCACTGTTTATTGTCTAGAGGCAACGCCCAACTGTTTAAACAGCATACTCGGTAAATAAGCCCCGCCGCCTACCCATTCGGATTCGCTACTCAAATCTACCAAATTTTTAAAGGCTTCAAAAATGCTGCCCGCTACCATTGTATTCTTGACGCGGCCTACTATTTTGCCTTTTTCTACTTTATAGCCTAAAGCCAAATTGACTGAAAATTCGCCGGCTAATTGATTGGACTGACCGGCACCTAGAACCTGCTCTACTATCAAGCCTTCGTCCATGCTAGCAATCAATTCTTGAGTTGGAGTATTTCCGGGGAGAATGCAAAAGTTACTCAAATCTGGGCCGGGGCGAGACAGTCCCCCCCGAAAACCGTTGCCTGTAGATTCTACACCTCCACGAGCAGCCCATCTACGATCCCAATAAAATCCGGTTACAGTACCTTTGTCAATTAAGACTTTGCGAGTGGTGGGAGTGCCTTCGTCGTCAAAGGGACGAGCATAGGGCCCTAAAGTGGGGTCTTCTAAAAAGGTAAAGCGTTCGTCAAATAAGGTTTCGCCGATTTTGTCGGCTAGGGGAGAGGCTTTTTGAACGACGGCTTGGCCCGACAGGATGGTGTCAAATAGGCCACCGAGGGTGCTAGCGGCGGCGTTGGGGGTGAATAATACGGGGTAGGAACCGCTGGTGATGCTGGCTGCATTTTCGGCGAGGCGGTATTTTTCCAGGAGTGTTTGCAGGATGTTGTTGGTGTCTAGGGGGCGATCGCGCGCCACATCATAACTGTATGCTTGCATAAAATCTTCTCCTTGTACCAAATTGCCTGCGATCGTCCCGCTGACTATTTGGCTGCTTCTTTGGGCATACACATCTCGCGTCGTGGCAATGGTGACGCGGCCGCTGCGGACGTGGAAGCCAACATCGACGATAATATCGGGATTGTAGGCGTGAACTTGCTCGATGAGGTTTTTGCCGTTTTCGACTAATTCGGCGGTTGTGGGCGGAATGTAGGTGGTTTCCGGGGTGGTTAGGTGGAAGTTGGAGGCGAGTTCAAATTCGGCGGCATCGCCTATTTCGGCTGTTTGAATCGCTGCATCGACTAAATCGTCTACCCGCGTTAAATCGGTGGAACTAGCAAAGCCGATTTTGCCGTTGTGAATCAGTCGGAGTGCGACACCTCGGAGGGCTTTGGTTTGGAGGGATTTGAGGCGATTGTTTTCAAATTCGATCGGCGTATCTTGGCTGGATAGGTAGTATACTTCAGCGCTATCGGCGCGTTGAGATGCCAATTTCAATATCTGTTCTATGGTGGAATCGCTCACAATAATCGCCTTTCTGGTTTGGTCTTTGTTCTATTTTAGCGATTTTGGGTGTGGCCAGAAACCGGGTTTTTGTGTGTGTGGCCAGAAACCGGGTTTCTACGAGATTTTACGCATCCTCATGAGATATTCGTGAGAAACCCGGTTTCTAAATCCTGGTAGTTTTATGCGTGACCAGAAACCGGGTAAAACCTCGCACTACCTCTGTCAACTGCGGTGCCCTGAGCGTAGCCGTTCGCTTTAAATCGTTCGCTTCGATTTAAAGCGAACGATTTAAAGGGTCAACTGTAGAAGACGATCGCGCATTCTGTGTTTGTGCGATCGATCAACTATCATCAGGTAACGGTGGCAATAATGCCTCTACTTGTACCAGTAAACTAGGCAAAACACTCGTAACAATATTCCAAATAACTTCCGAGCTTACTTGGTCATAACGATGAACCAAAATATTTCGTAAGTTAATCGCATTTCGCCAATCAATTTCGGGATGGAACTGCTGAAACTCCATAGAAACTCTCCGAGCGGCCTCCCCCAAAATCCCCAACTGTCGCTCTACGGCACTCATAAAAACATTTTCAAGATAAGTGTCGCATGAAGCATCCGCCGTAAACTCTTGAATCCGACGGATTGCTTGCGCCATATCCCAAAGTGAAGCACTATCTCGATCGCCCGTTTGCATAAATCACTCGATAGGTTTTCAAAATGTTCGATCGTAGATAGGGATTTTTTAACAATTTTTTTTCTACCAAATCCACAGAACGGTGAAATAAATCCTCGATCTCCTCCTCCATACTCAATAAATGAGCAAACGTGAGGCGATGTGATGGCTCATATGTCACCAGTACATCCACATCACTATCAGAACGAAAATCATCCCGGAGCACTGAGCCAAACAAGGCAAATTCGACAATGTTCCAGCGCTGGCAAAATTGGGCGATCGCATCTAGAGAGACTTTTAAGCGATCGGTCATCACATACTCTAAATCTGATTGCAACTCAATCATGGGCGAGCCAACCTCCAATTTTTTAGCCTAACGTTTTTTTAATTGTAACATTGCAGGTCTGACTGACCTTCAGACAACATCAATACACACCAAAAAACTGCTGAGAACCCGGTTTATTAGATTTTGGGCGTGGCCAGAAACCGGGTTTTTTCCAATAACATCGATACACCGCCCAAAAACTGCGAAAAACCCGGTTTCTTTAGTCAAAGTGCATCCATCAATCCCCAGCCCTCGCCTGAACCGCAGCAATAATTTCCTTCACTGTCTCCGCGTCAGGCGATCGCAAATGCTGTAAAATCTCCAAAGATTGCTGTAAATAATTCAAAGCTTGGTCAAAATCTCCCTTCTCATCTGCTAACAACTGTCCCAGCATTGCGAAAGTAGCTGCTTTCCCTTGAACATTGCCAATTTTTTCCTTAAGTTCGAGTGATTGTTGATAAAATGCGATCGCCTTTTCTACATCCCCTTGATTGGCATAGATTATTGCTAGATTGTGCAAAGTAT
>NZ_JAHRFC010000026.1:0-6915 GCF_020883015.1 Microcoleus sp. CAWBG640 | reverse complement strand
TTGATAAAATGCGATCGCCTTTTCTACTTCCCCTTGATCCGCATAGATTCCTGCTAGTTGGTGCAAAGTAGCTGCTTTCCCTTGAACATTGCCAATTTTTTCCTTAAGTTCGAGTGATTCTTGATAAAATGCGATCGCCTTTTCTACTTCCCCTTGATCCGCATAGATTATTGCTAGATTGTGCAAAGTAGCAGCTTTCCCTTGAACATCGCCAATTTTTTCGTAAATTTCGAGAGATTGTTGATAAAATGCGATCGCTTCTTTTTTATTTCCCCAATCGTCCTGAATCCATCCTAGTTCATATAAAGTATTTGCCTTTAAAGATATGAAATCTTCATCATCTTTCGCCAAATCTAACGCTTGTTTCAGATAGTATGTTGCTGTCGAGTATTCACTCCGACTGCGATAGGCAATTGCCAAATCATTCAAAACCCTAATACGAGTTTTCAAATCCTCGTGAGTTTCCTCGCGCCCATTCGAGGGAGTGTATTCCATCAATAACCGTTTTAATAAATCGATCCGTTCCTGCTTTTCTGGAACCTCGCAATTTGTAATTCCTTTGCTAGCATCCAGAGTTTGAGAAATCGCATCATCTCTAGTATTTACAGGAGTTTTAAACACAAAAGTTCCCGAATTCCAGGCCCAGAAATCCGGTGCAAAATTAGCAACTCGCGTAATCGCATAATCTGGCAAACAAAACAGCATGAGATGCGGCACCATAACCGGATAAGCATCTCGCACCCAATTGAAATCCACCAACATCGGCGGATATTCCCCCGTCATCCCGATCGCATTTTCGACTCCCCGCACCACGAAAACCAACTTTTTGTCTGCTTCAACCTTAACTGTTGGGAAAACCTTCAGAATTTCATCCAACAAAAAGCGCATCTCAGGATCGGGAAAATCCCAAATCTCAAACTGCATCTCTTGACAATCGGGATGACTAATTAAAGCCTGAATAATCGCATCTCTATCCTTGGCAAAATTACTTTGAATAAATCCCAAATCAAAAGCATCGTCGGGAACAATATCGACAAATGTCAGCAATTGGTCAAAAGATTCTTGATTGAGTTCAACAATCCTTTGTCGGTATATTTCAGGGATTTCCTTGAATTGATCTAAGGGCTTGTTGGAAAGCATAGCTTTGTTTTACGAGTGGGTTGACATAATTCCACCGACTATTGCCGTTGTATTCCAAAACGGAAATATTGAATAATAAAGTTTGTCCGATTTCATCTTTAGCAATATCTTTGTTGAGGCAAACTTGCGCTAATATTGTATAATACTCTGCTGTAGGAGTAGACCTTTCAAAGTCAAATTGCTGTTGCTTCAAAGCGTAAGTGACATCTTCAGCCAAAACTTTACTATGTCTGCGAGTAACGGCTGTGCGACAAGCCGATCGAGTTGTCTGCATCAATTGTCGCACATGACCACCACTAGCTTTTGCCAAATCTAGCAACTGTTGGCGATGGTCAAATACGGCATCAACATCAACCCGCTGTTCAATTAAACTGGCAACTCCCTCTAATCTTTGCTGATGGTAATTTAAATCGCACTCACTGCGATCGAATTCATAAATATTCACCATTGGCACAATGTTGGGATTGGTATCAAATAAATTGCTGACATTTTTATAGGAATAAATTACCGAAATCGGCACTGTATAAATAATTGTACAGTCTAGTTCTTGGAGTTGAGGAGCGTAATCAAAAAACAAATGATTAGCAACTTTTGGAATAACACGGTCTAAGTTATCAACAATTACCAAAAATCCTTTCTCATAGCGGTCTGGATATTTTCGTCTCAGCTTCTCAAAAGCATCTTTCAATAACAAATTAATATCTGTTTGCAAGCGGGACAAATTACGCTGAAGAGTTTCCCGAATCACCTGTTTTTGTTGACTAGAACCTTTGATTTGACCGAGCAATTTGGCTGTCAACTTATAAATAAGCGGAATTTCTACACCTGCACTTGCTTCAGTTTCTACGCTAACGGAAGATTGAACAGTTTCTTCTGTTTCTTTAGTGACTTCTTTAAACCACGATTCAAAACGCTCTAAAAGTTTGGGGTCAAACTTTAATCCTAATTTAGTTAAATCATCAGCTACTTTGTTGATAAACAGCAAATATAAATCGGTATATTCTGCATCAAGAACATCTAGTTCCTGGTCGAATTCTATGTAAATCACCCGATAGTCATTTTCCCATCGCGACTGAATGCGTTTTAACTCTGTACTTTTGCCGCATCCCCGATGCCCGGTAAACAAAATTGTGTTAAATTCTCCGGGTTCTTGAAGATCCAAATCCGTGCTAACATCGTCGATCGCCACTGTGTTGCGTACTGCGGACAAATCCACATAATATCGGGCAATATCATCGCCCATGAGAGGCTTTACATCACAAGCGCGGTAAGCTTCTTTGAGTGTTTTGGCGCGGTTGGGTGGGAGTGTAGTCATCGGATTGTAGATGTTGGATTGTAGATGTTGGATTGAACCCACAGTTGGTCGCGGGGTGCATCTGATTTTTGTAAGGGCGAAGCATTCCGGCAGATAATTTATTAGCGATCGCCAGAGATTTAGTGCCGGAATGCTTCGCCCCTACGAATATATTTGCAAAAATGAGATGTACCTTTTTCGCGAAAATCGCGTGCGATCGAGATATGGAGCTTTTTAACTCCTATTATAACTCATATCTCGCACTATCGTCTATAATTGTAATTCGCACTGTTTAAACACATAGTTAACTGCTCCAAACAATCGCTCTAAATCCTGAATTGTATAGAAAACTTTATTTTGAGTAAACATTTCTAACTTGAGCTTGCCAAACTGCCACATTGCCCCATTAGAAACAATCCCAAAGATAGTTTGTTGTGGTTCATTGTTCAGTCGCTGTACGGCGATCATTTCTGCCAAACACTGCCCCCATCCTTCATCAAAGGCGCTCTCTTTCTTAGCTTCAACTAAGATGAAATATGGCTTATCAAAAACTACAGTACCAAGGGTGGAGCGCTTCGCCAATATATAATCTGGAATCCCTGACAAATTTTCATTGTAGATTAAGGTTTGGTGACTCCAGAGGAGGAAATTACTGCGATAAATTTTCCAAACTTCTTTTAATACAGGATAAATGATATTTTCACAAATGGCGATTTCTGAGTTGTCAAATACTCCTTCATTGAAAATCAGTTCTAATTCATTCCGAAAAATGTCGCTGACTGCAAATTCTGTTTCGACAATGAAGTTATCTCGCAGGTAATTAATCTGGAATTCCTTGGCAACAGCGCTGATACTTTTGTAATTGCTAAAAGCCATTGGTTGTCTCCATGAAAGCCTGTTTTGAACAGGCAAGATGCCTGTTCCACAATAATTAGTCATCTCCATAAAAGCCTGTTTTGAACAGGCAAGATGCCTGTTCCACAATAATTAAACTACTTAATAACTAATAAACAAGCCACCTAAAATCAAAAATATGGCAATTAAAGCCACCCAAATAAATCGATTATCCTGCGTATTCACCTGACTAAAATCCACAGGTTCATCTATGGCATTTCGTTTCGGAATTGTCGGCTTGACAAAAGAGACATTCGGCCCTACTTGAAAATTTGAAGATGGATTTTCTTCTAGTGCGGCGAGATCGGGAATTTTTACCATCCATTCGGGAGGGATGCTGAGTTTGGGTGCTTCGAGAATGAATAGCAGCCGTTTTGCTTGTTGGCGGGTTTCTTGGCGCGGATGGCGGGTGAGTTGGCGACAAAGGCCGATCGCCTCTTCTGTATTACCAGAGGCTTCGTAGGCTGTCACTAGCCACATTTGCACTTCGCCACCTAGACGGGAACCGCGATCGACTAAACCTCTGGCTGTTTCCAAACTTTTGACAGCTTGAGCATATCGACCACTCTCAAAGGCGACTTTGCCAGTTTGGTATTCATTCTGAACAATTTCTAGCTTTTCTGAAGTCACCTGATTCCACCCAATCCCCAAATTTTACTACCCACATCCGCCAAATACTAGAATTCGCTGTTGTTTTGCGACATACTGGACTCGTTGTCGCGTTTGGAACCGAGCAGGTCTAACTGGTCTACCCTAATTACTGGTTTGGAGCGATTTGCTCCGCTATTACGATCCTGCCAGCGATCGAACTTTAAAGAGCCTGTGACTCCAATTAAAGAGCCTTTGCGAACATAGTCAGCAGCAATCTGGGCTGTTTTGCCCCAGATTTCCAGATTGAACCAGTCTGTTTGTTCGTCTGGGTTGCGCGATCGCCGTCTCACTGCCAGAGTTAAACTGCACTTAACTGTACCCGATTCAAAATATTTCACGTCCGGGTCGCCACCGACGCGGCCGACCAAAGTTACAACATTAATGCTCATAAAATTTTTCAGGAATGAGGTCTATCCATACTGTATTGACATACTCACCGCCCGTCATAAGTGCGGTGATTCTTGACACATCATTTCAACTTGCTAACGAATTAGTCTTACGGTCGATCCGTGTCCGTTTAGAGTCTCCCAATGCCCTAGGGCGACTTTTTTGTTGTTTCCGCAAGTACAAAATACTTGTTTTGCATTTCTGGGTTGGATTTCCATTGCCCTTTTGCTTCCCCTGTTTCTAATCTCAACTCTGACAGGACTTTCAACCTTGCTATTTGTTTCGGAGTATCTTTGATCCGGGCGGGTCTGTGACCATATAAAGTATAATAATACTTTTAAACTGAACCATCAACAGGAAAAAATCAAAATTAAAGCCGTCCTAAAAGCACGGGGCTTGTATCCCATTTTCTTGGTCAAAATCTTATATCTGTTACCCGTTATCTCTGTACTTACATCCAAACACCCCTGGGAATGACAATGGTAACAGCACTGATACAAGCTTCATCCTGATTTTACACCCACTTACCAGAACACATTGATGGTAACGGTAGCGGTAACAGAGTGGTCGATCTCCTTCGACTACGCTGACTCAACCGTGTAGTGGCACCAGGGAGTTTAAGTGCAACAATGTACAGCTTTGACTAGACTCAGGATGAAAAACGTAATAGAATCCACCTCGGTTACACTTTTGTAACAACATTATTGCACACAATAGTATTTTAGTTTGGGGGGGTACAAATCAGTGGGTCTTCTCAATCGATTTTCCTTATCTAGAAACGATATGGGTATCGACCTCGGTACTGCTAACACGCTCGTTTATGTATCTGGCAAAGGTATAGTTCTCCAAGAACCTTCTGTAGTTGCGATCGATCAAGACCTGAAAATACCGTTGGCTGTGGGAGAAGAGGCGAAAAAAATGCTTGGGCGAACGCCTGGGAATGTGATCGCTGTTCGACCACTCCGCGATGGAGTGATTGCTGACTTCGATACGGCGGAACTCATGCTCAAGACTTTTATTGGTCGGGTTCGTGGTAAAACTTTATCTCAGCCTCGGATCATCATTGGCATCCCCAGCGGTGTCACCGGTGTTGAGAGGCGGGCGGTGATTGAAGCGGCAACTCAAGCTGGTGCTAGCGAGGTCCGCTTAATTGACGAACCCATCGCAGCAGCGATCGGAGCCGGATTGCCTGTGGCGGAGGCGACGGGCAATATGATTATAGACATCGGCGGGGGCACGACGGAAGTTGCGGTTTTGAGTTTGCAAGGTACCGTCATCAGCGAGTCAGTCCGGGTTGCCGGTGATGAACTCAACGAGGCGATTATCCAATACGTCAAAAAAGTTCACAATTTGGTCATCGGCGAACGTACTGCTGAAGAAATTAAAATTCAGGTGGGTTCAGCATATCCAACGGCTGAGGATAACGAAGTGGTGATGGAAGTGCGGGGTTTGCACTTACTGTCTGGTTTGCCACGAACTGTTACCATTAAAGGTCCTGAAATTCGCGAAAGTATGTCGGAACCGCTTTCAGTAATTGTGGAAGCTGTGAAGCGTACTTTGGAGCGGACACCCCCGGAATTAGCGGCAGATATTATTGACAGGGGAATTATGCTGGCAGGCGGTGGGGCTCTGATGAAAGGTTTAGATACTCTGATCAGTCACGAAACAGGAATTGTGACTCACGTTGCAGCAGACCCTCTGTGCTGCGTGGTTTTGGGAGCTGGTCGGGTATTGGAAAACAAAATGTTGGAACGGGTCTTTAGCGGGCAGTCGCGGTAATTGTAGTTAACAAATTTGGGATTTTGGATTTAGGAATTTGGCTGCCATCTAAACTCTAAAATCCTGACAAAACAATTTTAAAGTTTGAAATTATGCTAAAAAACACACTCCGCAGGTGGTGGGATCTGCGATTGCCAATTGCACTTTTAGGTTTAGCTGTAACTGCTGCTTGGGGAGTTCGGCAAACACAAGGTACGGCAATGTTTGAAGTCTACAATTTTGTGACTCGCCCCTTTCATGCCAACGGCTCTGGGCAAGAACAGTTAATCTTGGCCCGCACTCAGGAATTGCAAGCACAGTTATTAGAATTAGAAACTCAAAACCAGAAACTAAAAGAGCTTTTAAACTATGTTTCTGGTCAGAAAAAGAAAGGGGTCGTAGCTCCTATTATTGGCCGTAGTGCCGACCATTGGTGGCAACAGGTCACTTTGGGTAGGGGCAGTAATGATGGTATTAAAACTGATTTTACTGTGATGGGTCCAGGTGGCTTGGTCGGCCGCGTTGTGAGCGTTACTCCTAATACTAGCTTGGTACTTTTAATCAGTGACCCTACGAGTCAATTAGGTGTGGCAGTTACTCGGACTCGCCATATGGGTTTTCTGCGGGGTAAGGGAAAAAATAAAGCTGTGATGGAATTTTTTGATAATGTTCCTAATGTTAAACCTGGGGATGTGGTTTCAACTTCTTCTTTTAGTCAGTTGTTTCCTGCTAGTTTGCCGGTGGGAAAAGTGGTTTCGGTGGATATGAATAAAACTCCGGCTCCTGAAGCT
>NZ_JAHRFC010000025.1:51850-79711 GCF_020883015.1 Microcoleus sp. CAWBG640 | reverse complement strand
TCGCTGAGGCTTACATTTTTGACGAAAAAGTGCAGGGATTTATCCAGGAAAATAATCCTTGGGCACTGCGAGATATGGCGGAAAGATTGTTAGAAGCTCGTCAGCGGGGGTTGTGGGAGTCTGCCAGCCAGGATATACTGGATAAATTGCGATCGATCGCCCTGGAAGCTGAAGCCGTCATCGAGTCGAAGTAATTTGTGAAGCGATCGTTACAAATTGAAATAGATTTTCCATACTCTTAAATTGGATGCAGAGCATGAGAATTAAAAAAGAATGGCAAATATTTTCAGTCTTTTTAGGTCTATTTGCACTCTTGACAAGACCAGTCGCAGGCGCCAATGATGCTTCTAGGTTAGCTACTATTGAATCCCTGGTAGATTTTCATACTTTTGTTATTGATAATTCTCGATTTTTGTGGACAATAGATAAATATTTCTACCAAGGTCACTTTTACTCTGACAAGCCTCCTATTCTTTCGATATATGGTTCATTTTTTTACGCTTTTCTCAAGGCAATTGGCATTTCTTTTGATAAGAATCTAATGCTGGCTAATCTGCTAATAGTAGTTTTAGTAGTAGGAGTAGCTACAGCTATTGGCATGATTTATTTATATAAAACATTGGTTTTATTAGAAGTAGAAAAAACCTGGATAGATGTAATTTTAATTATTGCTGGTACGGGGACTCTCTTGTTACCTTACTCAACTGTATTCAGCAATCATGTGGTTAGTGGAAGTTTACTTATTGCTGGTTTTTACTATTTACTCAGGGTCAAAGAAAGTATTACACATTCTCTGCTTTCAGGTTTGTTAATTACCTTAGCTGGTAGCATTGATGTAGTAGCTTTTATTTTTCTGCCATTTCTGGCCGTCACCTTTTTTAATAAACCCCTGAAATCAAAGATAGTTTTTTCTTTAGCTTGCGCTTTAGTCCTGATAATTTACTTACAGTTAAATCTTTACACCTCTGGGAGTCTGCGGCCGCCTTCTATGAATAAGTCTCTGTGGGAATATCCCGGTTCTGTCTTCGATAGTACAACCCTTTCTGGTTTAGCATATCACTCAAATTTTCCGGCTTTACTAAATTATGCTTTTCATATGATTATCGGTCATCGAGGCTTGATTTCTTATACTCCTGTCTTAGTATTTTCTATTTGGGGATTTGTGAAAATTTACCAAAACAAAGATTTTAAATATCGCCAAGAATATCTGTTAATTTTTTTGGCATCTTCTGCCTATGTCCTGATGTACATTCTGCGTTCTAACAATTACAGTGGGTATTCTTATGGAGTCAGATGGTATGCCAATCTCATGTTTTTGCTCTGCCTACCACTAGCTCAAATCAGAAATGATATCAAAAATTCAAAACAGTTAAGAACAGCTTTTATAATTGTGAGTTGTTTGTCAATTTTTATCTCTTTTGTGGGCGTAAATCATCCTTTTGTCGCAGTTGATGAACAGCATCCTAGTTCATTTTTTAATGCTTTAGTTTATACATTTAAGCCCATAGATACTCAAATTTACGGGAATAACCAGGCCATGCAACTGTCGTTTTCGCACTCTTTGCTATTTGCACTCAAGCAGTTAAGGGTGATTTTAATAGCAGCACTCGCAGGTTTGTCGTGCTACTTGTTAGTGAACCGTGTTAAGCAATTTATCGCAAACAGACCTGTGGTTGAGGGTTAAAAAGATGCGCGGTCTCATCCCACACAGAAATACCCTAACCCAACAGTAATCGATAGCTAGTGAACTCGCTCTAGAATATAAGGATATAACCATCTCAAATCCCTAATCTCAAATCGATAACTAGCTGAAAGCTTTATGATTCGCGACGACATTGTTAGTCTCAGCACCCATATCCTCAAACGTAGCTGGACCATAGCCACCTTGCTAGCAGTAACTTTGGGATGTTCCTCAACCAATCCGCCCCACACTGTACTGACGCGGAGGGAAATCTCGCCAGTCCAAGCACAGCCCCTGGAACCTGTTCTGGCTAATAACTCCAAAAAACCCAAAAAGTTCGCTAGCGCGCGTTCTTGCGCCGAAAATGATGGCTTCACGGAGTCAGTAAACTTTGCTACCCAAGCCTCTAATTTGACTCAATCAGCCAATTCAAAACAAGAGTGGGACGAAGTAGCAGCCCTGTGGGTGCAAGCTGTAGCTTGGATGCAAGCTGTTCCTCCAAGCAGTCCCAAACGGGCTTTTGCTGAGAAAAAAGTGGTGGAATACATGAGAAACCTGGCTTATTCGCAACAGCAAGCAGGTGCAAACCGTCAAACTTCCGCCAGCTTCAGTAGCGATTTGCTTAACCAACAGCTAGAACTTTACCTATCCTACGTGGCGACGGTGGGCCCGCCTGATGTTTTGATTGTGGGGAGTTCGCGGGCGCTCCAAGGTGTCGATCCCAAAGCACTAAAACAATCTTTGGCGCAAAAGGGTCGATCGGGCTTAACCATATTTAATTTTGCAGTCAATGGTGCCACCGCACAAGTAGTTGACTTTCAACTGCGGCGACTATTAAAACCCCAGCATTTACCTCAAATGATTGTCTGGGCTGATGGAGTACGGGCGTTCAATAGTGGTAGAGTCGATCGCACTTTTAACTCAATTATCGCTTCCGAGGGCAATCAACTTTTAGTTGCCGGTATTCGCCCTAAACTGCCAGAAGATGAACCCAGTGTGATTCCCCAGTGTTACCAATTTCCCCAACCTTGTCGCAGGGGTGGTTTCCACAAAGCAAGTATCTTGCCTGTTGCTAAAATGGACGATCGTAGAATAGGTATCTTGCCGGTTGCTAACACTGCTGTCATGGCCATCAATCCAGTCAGCGACTTGGCAGACTCGATCGACTCCAACGGATTTATGCCCCTGTCTGTCCGTTACAATCCCAACACCTACTATAACGATCGCCCTTATGTTTCTGGTAGATTCGATCGCGACTACGAAAACTTTAACCTCGCTGGTAAACAAGCCCAAGCCTTCAATTCAGTCATCGCTTTGACAAAAAGTCGCAAAATTCCATTGGTTTTTGTGAATTTACCCCTCACCGACGACTATCTAGACGACACTCGTATCTGGGCCCAAGAACAATTTCGGCAACGAATGCAGCAACTCTCCCGCCAAAAAGGTTTCGCTTTCCGCGACTTATCCCAGCAGTGGCCCAGTCGCCATGAGTATTTTTTTGATCCTAGCCATCTTAATCGGTTTGGGGCGATCGCGGTTTCTCGTCTCATCGCCGCCGATACTAGCATCACATGGCCGAACCCGAAATCCCGAAGTATCGACGGTTGAGCTCAAATCCTCTCTCTTCTCGGACTCTGTGTTCTCTGCGGTTATATCGTTCCGGTGCCACCGCAATTGATATCATGGCGATCGGCAACGGATTCGATCTCAATTTTTAATAATCGCAAAACAGAGTTTCGCGAGTAGCCCTACCTGTTATCGGATTAGTGCCTTTTGCCACTTGACAAAGTTTTTTTATCATATCATCTCGCAGCAGTGCCTCAGTAAAATCAGCACCGTCAATTACCGCTCCTTCTAGTCTGGTATTGTAAGCAAAAGCACCCTCAAGAATAGCATTAGTTAAATTTGCTTTCATCATGCGAGCCAAGTCTAAAGTAGCACCAGTGAAATTAGCACCTTCTAAATTTGCTTCTTCCATATTGGCTGCAAAAAAACTCACGCCCCGCAAATCTGCATTGGTAAAATTGCTGTTGCGAAGATTAGCTTTATTAAAACTGTCGTCTGTGAGCACCCGGCCAGTAAAATCAGCGCCAACAAGAATTTCTTTGTCGTGATCCAAGGCTAGGGCTGGTGCGGGATTAATGCCGATCGCCCCAGCGACAAATACTGCTAAAATAACAACACTGAGCAAGAAAGTATAAATATGTTGGCGAATTCGAGAATTCATACAAGTTAGCGCTAATGAGCATCTGCGATAGTTCAAAATTGAATTTTACCAGAAAAGGCGATCGCCCGTTAGCGAAGCCCTCGAACCGGATTGCTCTTGCTGACTCCAATTGTTCCCCATCTTCCCACTCTCGCCTACTCGGCACTTTAGGAGAAAACTTAGTCTCCGAGTGGTTGCAGCAGCAAGGCTGGGAAATCCTGCACCGACAATGGCACTGTCGATGGGGAGAAATTGATATCATTGCACAGGGAACAGATCGAGAGAGTACAATCCAGGAATGTCATCAAAACTCCCGATTCCCCATTCCCGATTTCCCATCTCCGACTTTAGCATTTGTAGAGGTTAAAACTCGCAGTCGGGGCAATTGGGATACCGATGGAATCCTGGCTATTAGTGCGGCCAAACAAGCAAAAATTTGGCAAACTGCCGAAATATTTTTAAGTGCTTACCCAGATTTAGCAAATAATCCCTGTCGTTTTGATGTCGCCCTCGTCAGGTGCGAATCTTCAGGGCTAAAGACTCACAAAAGATTATCATCAACGACAGCCAACTCTCAACCCGCACTTACAGGTAGTTACGTGCTCACTTTGCAAGAATACATTCGCTCGGCTTTTAGCCATTAGAAATGTCATCTAATTTGAGATTTGAGATATTAGATGTTAAATTATGGAATTGCTCAAGCCCCCGGAATGCTATAACTGGCATTTTTTTGAGTCGTGAGCTTAGGCCAAAGTTTCGGGACAATATCCGAGTCCCTTGACAAACTGATGGCGAAAGGCTTCAATTTCCTTGCGATCGGGACTTCCGTGACAAACTACGGCTACCTGGTAACGGCGCATCACGCTCAGCGGCGACTGGCCCGTTTCCAAACTCCAAAGTGCCATTTGTAACCGAATTTCAGGATCGTAAGGAATTCCAAGTTCATTCATAAAAGCCCTAAAATCCCCGTGCATTTCTGGAGTTAAATATTGGCTCATTTTCACCTTGACTACCCAACCGTTAATTTGGTGAATAACAGTGATAAATTGCAAAGGCAGATGACTAGCCCTGCGTAGGTAATCCACGACTCTCAGAGTGAGGCTAGTATTGGCGATGTAGTAGAGGTATTCCATAACTATCCTTCGAGCAAAGCTGATTCTACACCTCTATTCTCCCGTTCTAGATCCGCCGCTACAAGGGGAAAAGCACCCTACTTTGGATGGGGGTTTTTACCCAATTTGTTACAAAGTTGACAGATTTTTGACAGGACTTCACCCGATGACAGAGATAGACTGGTCTTTGGACGCCTATGACTACGAACTTCCCCCCTCGCGCATTGCCCAAAATCCCGTAGTGCCTAGGGATAGTTCCCGCTTGCTGGTGGTAGATTCTCCAAGCACCCAACAACACCGGATTTTCCAAGATTTGCCAGATTTGCTCAACCCAGGCGATTTGCTGGTACTCAACAATACTCGCGTACTCCCAGCTAGGCTCTACGGGCACAAACCCAATGGCCCGGCTGTGGAGATCTTGTTGATGGAAGAACGACAACACAATTGCTGGCTGGCTTTGGTTAAACCCGGAAAACGCTTGAAGTTGGGAGCGAAAATAGAGTTCGATCCGATCGCTCCACATTCCCACGAGGAACCCGCAGGCCCCTGTTGTTGCCTTGGGGAAGCAGCATTAGCCACACTACCGGAGCGCCTGACTGCGACAGTTATAGAAAGGGACGATGCCACAGGAGGGCGCCTGTTGGAGTTTAATCTGCCCACAGAAATGTCTCTCATACCTTTTTTGGACGATTATGGTCACGTACCCCTACCGCCCTACATTGACAATTCCCAAGCAGCACCAGAACAGTACCAGACTGTTTATGCTAATCGACTAGGCGCGATCGCAGCCCCCACTGCTGGCCTACACTTCACCCAAGACTTGTTCAGCCGCTTGCAGCAGCGGGGAATTGAAAAAACTTTTGTCACCCTCCATGTTGGAGTCGGGACTTTTCGCCCCGTGGAGGTGGAAGACGTCACAACTCACCAAATGCACGAAGAATGGGTGGAAGTATCCGCCACCACCGTCGAAAAAATCCGCGAAACTAAAGCCAGAGGCGGGCGGATTATTGCTGTGGGAACGACAGCAGTGCGAGCTTTGGAAGGGGCGGCCGCGGCTACAGAGACCAAAATTGGTGATTCTCCCTTGCAACCTTTCTATGGCAAGACAAATTTGTTTATTTATCCCGGTTATAAATGGCGGGTAGTAGATGGGATGATTACCAATTTTCACTTACCCCGCTCTACTTTGTTGATGATGATCAGTGGGATGATTGGTCGATCGCGCGTGCTGGATTTATATAGAGAGGCCATCGCCCAGGAGTACCGCTTTTATTCCTTTGGCGATGCCATGCTGATTTTGCCCGAAGCGTATCAGATTAAACAGGTGATTGAATGATGGGGCATCGGGTTGGCCCCATGCCCCATCTTCCTGTTTTACTCTTCCTCTTCTTCTTCATTGCCGGGATACACGAAGCTGTTGGAACGTCCAGTCAGAACGGATTTGCCCAGGGACAAAGCTTTCTGAGCGGCCACCACAGCTTTGCGCTTCCAGGTTGCTTTACGCATATTCTTCTTGGATTTGGAGGTTTTCTTCTTAGGGACTGCCATGACCGTAAATACTTCTGCTGATATAGACAAACAAACATTCTAGCTGATTTTGCCGATCGTGCTGTGTCGATCGACAGCAACTGCCCCGTCATATCAAATCCGTTGACATCGGAATTATGATTTCTCTCTTCTCTTTCTCTGTGTCCTCTGTGTTCTCTGTGGTTTAATCATTCCGATACAACCGGAATTGAGATCGCGGGCGATCGACTCAGACGCAGCAGCAGGGCGTGAGACCACTTTGGCTAGACTAGAGTTCGTGAAAGTAATACATCACAACGCCCGTTACAGGGTCGTTCTCAATACTGACATAACCGGTTTTCAGCATTGCCGTGAAGGCTTCTTCCACTTCGGCAAAGGTAGCACCAGTTGCCATCACCCCCTGAGTGACTGACAATTTTCCGCTTTTAAGATAAGCTGCTTTCAGTAGTTTCACCCCCAACTGGTCGGGAGTTTGCTTGGGATATGTCTGGGCGATCGCCCCGTTGATTGGATGTAGTGGTATCCCTGTCGCAGATACACCCAGTTTGCCCCGGAGAGTCGCCTGATGTTCCTCCACCATGTTCGGGAGCAGCAGTAAGTCAAACAGTTGTCCAAACCCAAATAACCCAAAGGTAAACAGCCACAGCAAACCCGTACCAATCTTGCCGTTATAAAGACGGTGGAGTCCGAAGGGGCCGAAAAAACAAGCAGCCCATAAAAGGTAACTAACACCTAAATTGCTCATTTTCTGAACTTCCTGCCTGCTTATTCTAAGAATTCGAGTCCGTTATATCTATATTCTTTACTGTCGGTTAGGTGTTTAAACAGCTTGACACCCGACTTTATTTGTGCATGGTCATAAATTATGGGACCCAATTCCCCATGCCCAATTCGCTCCCCCCTTGGGGGGGGCAGGGGGGTTGCCCAATTCGCCAATTCCCGATGCCGATGAGTAATTCTGCGTAGCAATTCTTAATGCCAGCAACATATTCCGTGGGTCAAGAAATTGGTACACTGGAGAACGTGGAAATTACAGCAGGTTTGCCTCCCTTGATTCCACCCAGACTACCCCACCGTAGTTCCGTGGAAAAAAATAGAGGCTACCGCGGGCGATCGCCATACCTGAAAACTGAAACCAGCCAGTAGTTATAAGCAAAAATCCAATAAAAATATGGTAGATTCCCTCAAAAAACCAACTTTTGAAGAAATGCGGCCGGGAGTAAAAACCCCAGCCAAAGAAACTATTCTCACACCGAGATTTTACACAACAGATTTTGACGAGATGGCAAAAATGGACATCTCGATCAACGAAGCCGAACTAGAAGCAATAATGCAAGAGTTCCGCGTTGACTACAACAAAAATCACTTCGTGCGGGATGAGGAGTTCGCTCAATCTTGGGATCACATTGACGGCGAAAAGCGCCAGTTATTCATTGAATTTCTGGAACGTTCCTGCACGGCTGAGTTTTCTGGGTTCTTGCTGTACAAAGAATTGGCTCGCAAGCTCAAGGACAAAAATCCTGTGCTAGCGGAGGGTTTCTCCCTCATGTCACGGGATGAAGCGCGGCACGCCGGATTCCTCAACAAAGCTTTGTCGGATTTTAATTTGTCCCTGGATTTGGGTTTCCTGACTAAGAGCCGCAGCTACACTTTCTTTAAGCCGAAGTTCATTTTCTACGCTACTTACTTGTCTGAAAAGATTGGTTATTGGCGCTACATCACCATTTACCAACACTTAAAGGCTCACCCTGAAGACCAAATTTATCCGATTTTCCGATTCTTTGAAAATTGGTGTCAGGATGAAAACCGCCACGGAGATTTCTTCGATGCGGTGATGAGAGCTCAGCCTCAGATGTTGAACGATTGGAAGGCAAAACTTTGGTGTCGCTTCTTCTTGCTGTCGGTATTCGCCACCATGTATCTCAATGATATCCAGAGAGCGGGTTTTTATCGATCGCTAGGTCTAGATGCTCGCGAATACGACATCGAAGTCATCAAAAAAACCAACGAAACCGCCGGTCGAGTATTCCCAGTCATGCTAGATGTGAACAATCCAGAATTTTATGAACGTCTGGATGTTTGTCTCAAGAACAATCAAAAATTGACCGCAATTGTTGAGTCAAATACTCCCAAATTCTTGCAATTGTTCCAAAAATTGCCTCTGTATTTGTCCAATGGCTGGCAATTACTGAAGCTTTACTTCATGAAGACCATCGAATCACCTTCTGTTGAGGGTGCTGTACGTTAATTTGGCATTTTCGCTCGTATTTTAGGGCGGTTCTGCGGCCAGCAGAGCCGCTTTTTTTTGATATATAGGAAGTTTCCTTCCAGATACTTATACCATTTCTCTAAAATCGTGCAACAATCTTTGACCCCCCCTAACCCCCCCTTATAAAGGGGAGGGACAAGACTACTGTTGCATTCTTTTTTAAAATTGGTATTATATTTTCCTCCCAGGGCTGAAGCCACTGGGTTTCTAAGATCCCGTGAGGTTTTTATGAAATTTAAACGTTTTGGAAAATACCCGATCGCATTTATGTTAGTTTTGCTATGTGCGATAGGTCTGCACCATCCCACATTTGTCCGCGCCCAGGAGCCCCCACAAGTGCAATCTCCCCAACCAGAATTAAACCCCGTAGTACCTGAAAGTATTTTCATGAGTCAACTTCCCAATTGGGCGCGACTGGTTGACATCCGCACTGTCAATCCCAACATTCGTCTCGATATTCGCTACGCCACAGCTAACAATTTCTTAAAACGAAAACTATACTCCACAGCCAAATGTGCCTTGAGAAGTTCTGTTGCTCAAAAGTTAGCGCTAGTTCAAACAGATTTAGAAAAAATCGGATTGGGTTTGAAAGTTTACGATTGCTACAGGCCTTTCTCTGTTACAAAACAAATGTGGCAAGTTTTGCCAGACCCCCGCTATGTGGCTAATCCTGCGAGGGGTTCGCGTCACAATCGCGGTGCTGCTATTGATTTAACTTTAGTCGATCGCACTGGCAAAGAATTAGAAATGCCCACACCCTTTGATGATTTTACCGTAAAAGCTCACAGAGATTATCAAGGAGGCAGCGCGCAATCTCGGAAAAATCGTCAATTGCTGGAAGATGCGATGAAAAAGCAAGGATTTATGGGAATCACAACAGAATGGTGGCACTTTGATTCAGAAGATTGGGAAAAATTTGCGATTCTCGATGTTTCCCTAGGAGCGATTCCTTAATGTACCAAATACCACATAAGTTTCTAGTTAGGACTAAAGTCTTCAACAATAGTTGAGGAGCAAAAGCACTAAATTCCTGACTACACACCGATAATTTTATCGGACTTTTACTGAAAATTCGTATTCGTAGCCACGGAAATTTGAGTCAAGTTGAAATGTGTAATTACCAGTAACGGGAACTTTTCCACTCCACTCAGTTGGATTGTTTTGATAAGGATCTCCTCCCAACAGTTTCCCGTCAGGACTCAAAATTTGTGGAAAAACATCTTTGCGGTTCCTCACAGTCATTGTTTGACCTTTAAGGATGCGAATTATGTAAGAGTGACTGCCACCACCAATAATTCGACCTTTCACAATTGCCTCGTTACCCCCAGGCAAAAAGTTAATCTCCTGTCGGACATTAGGACAACTACTTTCGGTGCGGTTTTTGGCAATCCAACCGGCAACTGGATCGGTAATTCGTAACCAGCCATTTTCTTCTTCGGCGACGGAAACAAAGGTATTATTTTTGAGTGTTCCTACTATTTTGCTGTCTGCTAATCCTGGGTTCGATCGCACATTTAGCGGTGGATTGGGATCGGTGACTACAGCCATACTGATTTTGCAGCCCCCATCGGGAGGTGTGATCGATATCGGCTCAACTTTTTGCTTCGAGTTTTCTGGGATTACAGAAGATGTAACTGGGGAATTTTTGGCAGGTTGAGGTTGAAATTTCTGAGATTGGATGGGTCTGGTTTTTAGTTCCAGTGGTTCGGTATTCTGAGATTTAGGAATTGTGGTTGGAACCGCTGAAGTAGTTTTTTTGTCGGATAGCGCTGATTCTGTCACGGCAGGATTTGAGACTTGCATCGAACCTGACTGTATGGTTGCCCAGGCTACTCCGATCGCCGTTGATAGCCCTGCTAGGCAGAGGATGATGATTTGGCTAGTTTTTAATGACATATATTTTTGAAATATTTATGGATGTTTGGAAGCGCTATATCCAGAATAATCAACAACAGGAGGTGAGGGCAAATTCTACAGAACAATCCTATTAGGGCAAAGTTTACTGAAAAAATGGGGTGCATCTCAATTTTACAAATATATTCGTAGGGGCGAAGCATGACCGCAGACAATTTATTAGGGATAACCAGAGATTTACAGCGGTCATGCTTCGCCTATGCAAAATCGGGATGCTCCCAAAAAATGGGTCTAAAGCCCCGTGCTTCCGGCTGCCGGAGATGTCCAATTCTAGTTAATCTTTACTCAACACCTATAGTGATGCTACTGTTGCTGTGAGCCAGTTGTGCCTAATCTGGCAAAGCAAGCATCCAGGGTAAGGTTGAGCCGATTAATTAAAATGTCAAGATTGATTCCTCTGAGATTACAACCGCCTCGCGATCGATTACTCCAGGATGTGAAACGGGAAGTCCAAGCATCTCGATCGCACTCTTTGCACAATGCCGTATTATCCAACCTCCGTCAAGAAGCTGCGCCTCCCGGTGTCAACCGCTGTTGGGATGTGGAAGTCAAGGTGGGAAACCGTCCTAGTTTTCGACTACCTCCCAAAGCTAGCGTGGCTAAAGTGTTCGATCGCACGGGGGGTAAATTGGTCATTTTGGGCGCGACGGGTGCCGGAAAAACCACTACACTATTGGAATTAGCTCTGGTCTTAGTTTCCCGCGCCCAAAAAGATGCTACAAAGCCGATACCGATACTATTTGAACTCGGTACTTGGAAAGCCGAATCCGGGGCGATCGCCGATTGGTTAATTGCTCAACTTAAATTTAAATACGACATCCCCACGGCTGTAGGTAAAAAGTGGCTTAACGAGCACAAATTACTGCCGTTGATAGATGGTTTAGACGAAGTAGAAACTCACCGCCAAGACTTGTGTATTCAAGCAATAAATCAGTTTATTGAAAGTGAAATACAACCTCAACACTTAGTAGTTTGTAGCAATTTTGAAGTTTACAAAAACTGTCAAAATAGATTTAGTCTGCACGCAGCAGTTTTATTGAAACCTCTGACAGAAACCCAAATTAAAAATTATCTTTTAGAAGCCCGAAGTCGCGAACTTTGGTATAGCCTTGAGCAGGAGCCGGATTTGTTAAAAATGGCTAAAGCACCACTATTGTTAAGCATGATGGCTTTGGCCTACGAGGACATATTAATCGAATCTTGGAAGCGTTTAAATTCAGCGGAAGAACAACGCAAATACCTATTGACAGCCTACATTCGTCGCCAAATGACTGGGGAAGTGAAGCAGTATCCCAGAGGTAAAGAACTGCGATCGGAACAAATACGGCACTGGCTGGGATGGCTGGCGAACAAGATGGAACAGCAAGGAATTCAAGAAGTTTTACTCGATAAAATACCCTTTACCTGGCTAGAAACTGGCGAACAGCAGCGGGCGTATTACTTTGGAGTTAAGCTGCTGGGCGGGCTGATTTGGGTGATTTTGGGATTAGCGGCCACTTTGGTTAGTGGCTCGATTTGGGGATTGATAGCAGGGGCGATCGCATCCGTAATTAGTGCTTTGTTACCGGGGATTCCAGCCCTTGAAAAATTTATCTTGCACCTAGTGCTGTGGTCTAATGGGTACATTCCTTGGAATTACAGTCTTTTTCTCGATGCAGCAGCGGGGCGCTTGCTGATGCAAAAAACGGGCGATCGGCGTTATCGATTTATTCACAATTTATTGCAAAAGCATTTTGCCCAAATTAGTCATTAGTTATGCGTAAGTCCTGTAGTTGTTATATCAATTCCTGTCTTCATTCGGCAATTACTTCCGACAATCAATTAGTGTCGGCTTTGGGATCTACCCTACAATAGTTTAAAATTTGCACCTACAGCTAATAGCCGATCGCCCAATCTAAAATTAAAAGGTGAAAAATTAATTTTTCACCTTTTAACTATCTACTCTCCACTCTCAAATTGTCCGTTACTGCACAAACTTTTTGAATGCCAGTGTCACGTTGTGGCCACCAAATCCAAAGGAATTCGACAGCGCCACATCAACTTTTAGATCGCGACTGTGACGTGGAACATAGTCCAAATCGCACTCTGGATCGGGATTTTCCAGATTGATTGTCGGCGGGATTTTGTCGTTGGCGATCGACATTACCGCAGCTACCGCCTCAATTCCCCCAGAACCACCCAAAAGATGACCGGTCATTGACTTGGTAGAACTAATGGCTACTTTGTAAGCATGGTCTCCCAAGGTCTTTTTGATTGCCTTGGTTTCCGTAGAATCGTTGGGAAGAGTGCTAGTACCGTGAGCATTGATATAGCTCACCATATCTGGTGTCAAACCCCCATCCTTGAGCGCTAAAGCCATTGCCCGCGACGCACCGTTACCCCCCGGTACTGGGGAAGTCATGTGGTAGGCATCGCAAGTTAAGCCGTAGCCGACGATTTCTGCGTAAATTCTGGCTCCACGGGCGATCGCGTGTTCCATTTCTTCTAGAATCACAATGCCAGCACCTTCGCCTACCACAAAACCATCCCGATCGCGATCGAAAGGACGGCAAGCATGAGTTGGGTCATCATTGCGAGTCGAAAGCGCCCTCGCCGCAGCAAAACCCGCCACACACAAAGGTGTCACCGCAGCTTCCGTACCGCCACAAATCATGGCTTGGGCGTAACCCCCCTGCACGAGGCGAAACGCATCGCCCACCGCATTTGACCCCGCAGCGCAAGCGGTAACAGTGCAAGAGTTTGGACCTTTAGCACCCGTTTGAATTGCGGTCAGGCCAGCAGCCATATTCGCAATCATCATCGGAATCATAAACGGGCTGCATCGATCGGGGCCGCGATTCAGATAAATCTCTTGCTGGTCTTCTAAAACCTTTAAGCCGCCAATGCCAGTGCCAAGAATGACACCCACCTGTTCTGCGTTCAGGTCATTAATCTCAAACTTCGCATCAGCCAGAGCCTGTTTGCTAGCTGACACTCCAAACTGAGCAAAGCGATCCATCCGCTTTGCTTCCTTGCGCTCTAAATAGTCGTGTGGGTCGTAACCCTTCACCTCTCCGGCAATACGACAGTCGTGCCGCGACGAGTCGAATAAGGTGATCGGGCCTATACCATTCTTCCCAGCAAGCAACCCGTCCCAATATTCAGACAAGGTATTGCCGATCGGTGTAATCGCGCCGAGACCCGTAATAACAACGCGCTTACGCTCTAAATTTGTCATGATTTCAGTTTCAAAAAAATTAAACACCCAGAACGCAGAACAAAAGAGGAGTTTTCAGTTGTCTAACTTGTCTCCTCTTAGGGGAAAAGGCAGGTATTTTATGCTTTTGGAGCGGCAAGTTTGCTGCTGATGAAGTCTACAGAGGCTTGAACGGTGGTAATTCCTTCGGCTGCCTCGTCTGGAATTTCAATATCAAACTCTTCTTCCAAAGCCATTACCAACTCTACTGTATCTAAGGAGTCTGCTCCTAAATCGTTAGCAAAGCTGGCTTCTGGCTTGACTTCAGCCGGATCGACTTCCAGTTGATCTGCCACGATTTTCTTGACTTTAGCAAAAATGTCCTCTTGACTCATACCATCATTTCCTCATTGGTTGCTGCGTATCTGATCTTATCCGAAAGGGGGATCTTCAGGAAAAAGGCTTGCCGCTTTTCTAACTGACCCTCTGTGTAGGGAGTGGGCCGTTACATCGATCAATCATTTGGAGCAATTGGTCGATCGCCAACTCCATCGAGCTAATCGGCAATACGCAAGATAGAGACAGTGAGTTATCTCTAATAAATCATATGGTTTTGTCGATTAATCAGCCTCAACAGATAATCTTTAGGCTACCGCACCCGCCTATAAATTGAGCGGCGACAAATAGACCAGAACGTAGACGAAAAAACCTCAAATCGCCGCTCCAACGACTGGTTAGCTTGCGATGCGAAACTAGAGATGCCTAGCTGCGAAGTACACCACTCCGGATCACTGGGATTAGGAATGTTGCACTAAAAATCGTGTTTGCAACAGCGTTGAGCCAGAAACCTGTGGCAATAGACAAGATGCTATCTATTACGTACCAAATTACGATCGATGCAGCGATCCCAATCCATATACGTTTACTGACCTGTTTTTCAAGCTGGTTTGCGACTTGAATCACTGCCATCAACGTCAAACTCCAACCCATCGTCACGGCTCCAAGTACCGCAAGGCTAAACCGCACATATGGATTGAGATCGAGTTCCCCTGGACCGTTCAAAACATCAAATAAGATGCGAACTGGACCGCTTGTGACTTCAAAACCACTTCCTGCAAGAATCATTCCAAATAAGCCTACCGCCGCACACCATCCTGTCATCCATGCCAAATTAAGGGGCTTTGTTGCCTGGAGCATCTGAGTCATGGTTTTTTCTCCTTAAAACTCCTGTAAACTGTAAATACGAGAATTACCTCGCATTACAAGATACGAGAATTACCTCGTGTTTGTCAACCCACGATTTGAACGAATGATCGACAGCCCCCAATCCGCGCCACTCTGGCGCGTCCCTCAACAAGCCCGTAGCTGGGAACGATTCCATCACATTCTGGACGCAGCGGCTGAGTTGTTTGTTGAGATTGGCTATGAATCAGTAACAACTGATGAAATTGCGGCGAGAGCAAATACCTCTGTTGGAGGGCTATATCGTTTCTTCCCAGACAAACTCGCTGTTTTTCACGCTTTGCTCGATCGCTATCTCAATCAACTGAGGGAACTGTCTGCTACGCTCCACACAGAGGAAGCGATGCAGGTAACGCTCGATGTTTATGTGAATCAATTGGTAGATGGATTTGATCGGTTTGTGAGTGCAAATCCTGGATTCCGTCCCGTGTTCGTTCAATCTCGTCTGATCTCTACAACGATTGCAATGAGTGCAGCCTTCTATCAGGAGCTTGCACAACAGTTCACGGTTTATTTTGCGACTCGTAATCCGGCTTTAGAGCAAAGTCATCGAGAGCTAATTGCAACCATCAGTGTTGAAGTTGCCTGTACGCTGGATATTCTCGCCGTATCGCGCGATCACACTTTTCAACACCAAGTTCTGACAGAAACCAAAAAATTACTGATTGCTTACTTAGGACAGTATTTCCCAGATCGGTCTTGATGCTCAATTAGTGGGCTAAAAATACTGCCCTACCTAGCCCATAATAATTGTCTAAAACTGGGTAAGGATATGGAGAGGAAGCATCCCAACTTCGTTAGCGCAGCCCTCGAAGAGGATCGCCCTCCTTGCTTATCCCTTACCTTTTCTCCCCAGCAAAAACGACTATGCCATCCCCAAATCTCAAATATGCTTACTTTCCCGGTTGCGTCGCCCAAGGTGCCGCCCGCGAACTTTACCAGTCTACCCAAGCACTGACTCAAGCCTTGGGGATTGAACTGGTGGAACTCAAAAAAGCTTCTTGCTGTGGTTCTGGCACTTTTAAAGAAGATTCGCAGTTGCTCGAAGATACTGTCAATGCTCGCAATATTGCTTTGGCTGAGCAACTGAATCTGCCTTTACTCACCCATTGCAGCACTTGTCAAGGGGTAATTGGTCATGTGGACGATCGCCTCAAGGATTGCCAAAAAACCGATCCCAACTACCTAGAACAAGTCAATGGTTTACTGCAAAAACAAGGCTGTTCGCCCTACCAAGGCAGTACCGAGGTGAAACATCTGCTGTGGGCGATCGTTGCCGACTACGGTTTGGAGGAAGTGCAAAAACGAGTCACCCGCAAACTTTCGGGTTTAAAGTGCGCCGCTTTTTACGGCTGTTATTTGCTGCGAGCTCAGGACCATCTAATTTACGATGACCCGCACCAACCGGAATCGATGGAAAATGTGTTTCGGGCGATCGGCGCAACTCCGGTTTACTATCGAGGACGGACACAGTGCTGCGGCTGGCCCCTAGCGAGTTATGCCACTAACCAATCTTTTCAGATGGCTGGCAAACATATTGTAGATGCTCTTGACAACGGTGCAGATTGTATGGTAACACCTTGTCCGCTTTGTCACTTAAATTTGGATTCGCGACAGCCGGAAGTGGAAAAAGTAATTGGGCGCAAGTTGGGTTTGCCTGTGCTGCATTTACCGCAATTGGTGGCTTTGGCTTTGGGTGTTGAGCCAAAAAAACTAGGACTAGACAGACATATTGTTTCCACAAAGCCCGTGTTGGAAAAATTAGGCTTTTAGTCTATGAATTTGCTCAGGTTTGTAGTAAGGACTTTAGTCCTTTCTAACACTGAACATCAAATAACTGTGAAGTTTTGTCGCTTTTTGGCGAAGTGCTTCCAGGCACTGCGGTAGACTTACTTTTAATTCTCTGTGCAGGTTATAGCGGTGGCCTCAAGCCGTCAAATCTTTTAACTCGCAGAGTCCGCAAATTTTTAGTGACTCGTTGGGAGCCTTTATTCAATGTCTCATTCAGTCAAAATCTACGATACCTGCATCGGCTGCACTCAATGCGTCCGCGCTTGTCCGACTGACGTTTTGGAGATGGTACCCTGGGATGGCTGCAAAGCAGCTCAGATTGCCTCATCTCCCCGCACAGAAGACTGTGTAGGCTGCAAGCGTTGCGAAACAGCTTGCCCTACCGATTTTCTCAGCATCCGGGTTTACCTGGGAGCAGAAACAACTCGCAGTATGGGTCTAGCTTACTAAAATTCGATCGACAGCGATCGAACTACAAACACCGGAGAGGGGGCAATGACATTGCTCCCTCTCTTTTGCTGTGGGCTCTACATTCTGCCCCAGTTAGAAGCTATAGCAACAGCAAGCAGAGCAATCTGAAAATGCAGCGATATAGCCTTTCGAGCTCTCATAGGAGGTACAATCGAGCATTGGTAATTGGTCATTGGTCATTGGTCATTGGTCATTGGTCATTGGTCATTGGTCATTGGTCATTGGTAATTGGTAATTGGGTATGAGAAAAGTCACTAACAAGTAACCACTAACAATTCGCCATTCGGCATTCGCCATGGACACTCCTCTGTATCTCATTAATAATATTTTTTATTTTGGATTACCATAAAAAACCATAATATTGATACCGTAGGATTCACAGTAATTAATAATTAATCTAGTGGTTTGATTAATCGAATCCGGCAAATCCCTTCCATCTTGGTCTTCAAGGGACGGGGTTTCCGCTTCCCGTGCTATCTTGATAAAAATTGGTTTTGATTTACGATCGCTAAGCAGGAGTACCTCAAATGTGCGGAATCGTTGGCTATATCGGCACCCAAGCAGCAAGCGAGATTTTGCTAGCAGGATTAGAGAAATTGGAATATCGGGGTTACGATTCAGCGGGCCTCGCTACCATCTGGGAAGGGGAAATTACTTGCATCCGGGCCAAGGGTAAATTGCACAACCTGCGGGAAAAACTAGCAGAGATAGAATCTCCAGCTTCCATTGGTATCGGACACACTCGCTGGGCAACTCACGGTAAGCCAGAAGAATATAACGCTCACCCTCACATGGATAATAGCGGGAGAGTTGCAGTAGTTCAAAATGGCATTGTCGAAAATTATCGCGAATTGCGGGAAGAATTAAAAGCGAAGGGACATAAATTTGTTTCCGATACGGATACCGAAGTTATTCCTCATTTAATTTCTGAATTATTGGCTGAGTACACAAGGAATAAGTCAGATGCCCAGGTGGATATTTCGTTTTTAGAAGTCGTTTTAAAGGCGGTAAATAGATTAGAAGGAGCTTTTGCAATCGCGGCGATATGTGCAGATTTTCCCGACGAATTAATTGTCGCTAGACAGCAAGCTCCTTTGGTAATTGGCTTTGGTGCTGGCGAATTTTTCTGCGCTTCTGACACCCCCGCCTTAGTGTCTCATACCCGCGCTGTTTTGTCTCTGGAAAATGGAGAAGCAGCCAGACTAACTCCCATGGGAGTTGAAGTTTACAGCTTTGCAGGGCAAAAGCTGAAAAAAAGCCCGCGCCTCCTCGGCTGGAGTCCGGTTGCAGTGGAGAAACAGGGCTTCAAACACTTCATGCACAAGGAAATTTACGAACAGCCCGCCGTAGTCAGAGCTTGTTTAGAGACATATTTAGACAACAACTGGAACCCTGAAAGTAAAGACTCTCCGATTAATCTCAACTTGCCAAAGGAGCTTTGTGCCGATGTCGAACAAATTTCCATTTTAGCCTGTGGAACGAGCTGGCACGCCTCCCTAATTGGCAAATATTTGTTGGAACAGTTAGCGAATATTCCTACTTCAGTGCAGTACGCTTCCGAATATCGTTACGCACCGGCACCGGTGACAGCCAATACTTTAATTATTGGGGTAACACAGTCGGGAGAAACGGCAGATACACTGGCTGCTTTGGGAATGGAACAGCAGCGCCGAGCGGGTTTGACTGATAAATTTCGGGCGAGAATGTTAGGTATTACTAACAGGATAGAAAGCTCGATCGCCCACATGATACCACACATTATTAACACCCACGCTGGTATCGAAGTTGGGGTGGCTGCTACCAAAACTTTTGTTACTCAGTTGATGGCTTTCTATTTCTTAGCCTTGGATTTGGCACATCAACGACAGACTATAAGTAACGAAAGATTGGCAGAAATCCTGCTTGGTTTGCGCCAGTTGCCTGCTATAATTGAAAAGTTTTTGGAGATTCAGGAACAGTATGTGGAGGAATTGTCCCACCAGTTTACTGAAACCCAAGATTTTATCTTTTTGGGACGGGGAATTAACTTTCCCATTGCTTTGGAAGGGGCTTTGAAACTGAAGGAAATTAGTTACATTCATGCCGAAGGATATCCCGCTGGAGAGATGAAACATGGCCCGATCGCCCTTTTGGATGCCAAAGTGCCTGTAGTGGCGATCGCCATGCCCGGAAGCGTCTACGAAAAGGTGCTTTCCAACGCTCAGGAAGCGAAAGCTAGAGATGCCCGTTTAATTGGAGTTACCCCCAAGCAAGGTGCAGCGGAAGCGGATATTTTCGATCATGTTTTGCCCGTACCTTTGGTAGATGAATTATTGTCACCAATTGTTACCGTAATTCCCCTACAACTGTTGGCTTATCATATTGCGGCGCGACGGGGTTTGGATGTGGATCAGCCTCGGAATTTGGCTAAGTCGGTGACAGTGGAATAATATTAGTTGACGGTTGACGGTTGACAGTTGACAGTTGACTGTTGACTGTTCACTGTTGTTATCGGTTATTTGTTATCGGTTATTTGTTATTTGTTTCCCAGTCTATGCCTCCGATGCCCGATGCCCAATGTCCAATGCCCAATGCCCGATGCCCAATGCCCTATTCCCTATTCCGCCAATTGCCGCCAACAGTAGCCAGCTTATAGTATTCACTCGAAAATCAAACACGGTGACATCTACGGTGTTAAATAGGGTGCAGGCTGCGAAAGCTAATAAATAGCTGAAGAAAATTAGCCGATCGCCTGAATTATATTCTTGACAAATTACCGCATTTGTGATATCAATATCTTCATAATTTGCCTCAGTTTGCTGTGTGGTTATTGGCGGCGGTTGAATATCCACAGGAAAATGCGATCGCCAATTCAACAACAACAAAACACCCCTAGCCAAAATCCACCCAACTAAACCCAAAAAAAACAGCGTTACTGGTATTCCCGTTTCCGCAGTCAGCATCAGTATCAAACTGTGAGGATGACCAAGCCATTCGTGCATTTGAGCTTCATAGAGATCCGTAAAATTTCGCAATCCCCAACCAGTCCAAGGACGCTGCTGAGTCATCGACCAAGCAAATTGCCATTGAGTAGTTCTTAAAGTCGCTGTCGGTCGATTGGGAAACATCTCATCGGTGAGTCTCGCCCAGAAAAAAGCCGGGATAATTGTTCGTAAATATTGTCGCAAAGGTTGCGGACCAAAAGCTGACAAAAAAACTGCACCAACAGCACTAAAAACCGCAGCTAATATTTTTTTCCAACCTGCATAAACAGCAAAAGCCACAGCAGCCAAAACGGCTAATCCCCAAGCATTACGAGAATTAGTAAAAATCAAGCAAACAGCATTTCCCAACACTGCAAAAGTTAAAAATAGGAATTGGGAATTGGGCATCGGGCATCGGGCATCGGGCATCTGGCAACCCCCCCCTAACCCTCCGCAAGGGGGGAAGGCATTGGGCATTGGTAATTGGTGATAACTGCCAACTGCCAACTGCCAACTGCCAACTGACAACTGACAACTGACTTCTTCCATCCACAATCCCAAAGCTAAAATAAAAACAATAGTTAGATAACAAGCTAAAATATTGGCATACATAAATACAGAAGCCATCCTACCAGGAGGATTGCCTTTGGGTTCGAGTACCCAGCCAAAAACGGGCTGTAATTGAACAATGCCACTCCAACCTAAAAATTGCTGTCCCAAACCCAAAATTATGACGGGAATTGAACTAATGACTATTATCCAAGACAATTGCCGCAATTGAGTGGGAGTTTGAATTAAACGACTGAATGCCGCAAAAAATATAAAAAACGGCAAGAAATTACCCAATCCTAAAAAAGCCTCTATGTGGTTGTTAGCAAAAACCGCCGTGATGACTAGCAACACGCTGAGAATTGCAAAACCTCGATTCACCGGGTGAGTGCTAATTTGGCTAAATTTTTGTTGGGAACAAGTGCCGATTAATCCCAGGAAGATTCCTAAAGCTCCCAAAATCGGAATTATAGGAAAAATCAGCACTCCCAATTGAGCAAAATTCCAAGGGGTTTGCAAACTGCGATCTGGATGTTTTTGAAGTCGAGATTTGAGATTTTCTACTGTCAGTTTTACACCTAATTTTAACCGTTTTTTACTATTCACCGACACTCCTAATCTAAAATCTACAATCTCAAATCTTTAGGCTAATTCCCAGGTGCATTCCGATCGCGTTAACCGAATTTGAGCCAAGGCAAAAATGGTAGGAATAATCCGACTATAATTAGTTGAAATCGAGCGCCACCCTAAATCAGCTAAAAACCACGTCCACAACACCGGGCCGAGAAATGAAAACACACTCCGTGTCACACCGTAACGAGCAGCACTTGTCGCCATAGAGCGTCGGGCAGTCTGAATGGCGACATAATTTTGAAACTGGGTTGCTGCGGCTGTTCCACCGGCGATCGCTGCTTGTTTTGCCATTTCATAGGTGGCAAAGTGCAGTGCAAATTGATGGGCCATGAGTTTGAGTAAAACTGGTTTGACGATGGAACTAACAGCTAAAGCGCTACCACCTTTGAAAAGTAAACCCAAGGGGTCTTTTTCCGCAGAAATTGGCAGAGGTTCCGAGAGTTTAGACTCGACAATTGCTCGCTGTACTCGTACAGTCAATGCTTGTTTTTCTTGGGAAGGTAACTGCTTCCATGCGCGGCCCATTAAGTGCAAAAATACTTCTGCTTCTAAGTCGGTGGTTGACAACTGTTTGGGATAGGGAATTTTGAGATAGCGACAAACTTGAATTAGGGCTTGTCTGTAAGTTACTTGTTCAGTCCGCCCTCTGAGTACCGTCAATCCGTCGGCTGAGAGGTAGCGAAACCGTTGTTCTACGGCATCTAGCCAAGCTTCGCGATCGCGACTTTGGACATCGATCGGTGCTGGGGTTTGCACGTAATCTAAAGGGTTAAACCTGCGGCTGAACAGGAGTTCTGTGAGTTGTTGCAATTCTTCTTCTGTAGCCAATTCTAGCGCTGCTCTGAGTTCGTCCAAGATTTTTGCCCTCCCTTATGGGATTTTAGATTTGAGATTTGGGATTGCTGTTGTTTGACAACGATCGGGTTGGGAAATCTGCCTACAGTGGCATTTTTTTTTAACTGGTCTTAATCACGGATTCGTGCTGTCCTTAATTCTACTACTTGGTGCGGGGCGATGGCGGGGAGCCGCCCTAGCTAGGACTGTCAACCCTTGGCCACAAGTGGAAATATGGCACAGAAACTTCCCCCAGAGCCTTTAAGCTGATAAGTGGACATCTGGTAAAAAGCTAGTCTTGGCTGGGCCCAATGCCTATCCCACAAGAGTTTTTGGAGATGTCTCATGACTAATGACTATTGACTATTGACTCATTATGTTTGATGTTGCGGTGATTGGTGCTGGTATGGCGGGGCTCAGTTGTGCTCAACAGTTGCGTCTGGCTGGTTATTCTGTGGTGGTTGTGGAAAAATCTCGCGGTGTGGGCGGCAGAGTTGCTACTCGCCGTGTTAATGGTACTAGGGCCGATCATGGGGCTCGCTATCTGGAATCCCAGGGGGATGCGGTGCAGGGGTTAATTGATGTTTTGGTCGATCGCGATATCCTGAAACTCTGGACTGATACTGTTGGGGAATTCCGAGAGGGAGAAAATGGAGTCGGGGGAGAGGTTTTTTCGATTCCGAGGGACTGTTATGTTGCACCTGCTGGAATGAATGCTGTAGGTAAGTACCTGGCTGAGGGTTTAGAAATTTGGTCAGGGCGTCGCGTAGAAGCTATTTCTAGTACAGATAACCAAAGGTGGCATCTTTCTCTAGAAGTTACTGATGATAATTTTAACAAGCCTCAAGAATTGATTGCTAAGGCGATCGTAGTCGCAATTCCTGCACCCCAAGCTTTACTGTTTTTAAAGGCAGACCTGGGATTTTCGCCCGATTTTCTTGACAAATTGCACTCGGTTAATTATGACGCTTGCATTACGGTTATGGCTGGCTATCCTGCGGAACGCCAACCCGATTTGAGTAATCTAAATTACCCGTGGAAAACTGTTGATTTTCGAGATAATTCTGATTTAGCTTGGATTGGTTTTGATAGTAGCAAGCGACTGGAATCGCCTCAGCCTGTGTTTGTGGTTCACAGTAGTGCAAGTTTTGCCGATCGCTATTTTGATGCTACGGATTTGCCTAGTGTGGGTCAACAATTGCTCGATCGCACTTCTGAATATTTGATGCCTTGGCTAAAAGAGCCTGAATGGTTGCAGGTTCACCGTTGGCGCTATGCTTTTTGTAGAAATCCTTTGCCTGTTTCTTGTTTGGCTGCTGAGGGAACTTTACCCTTAGTTTGTGCGGGGGATTTGTGCGGGGGAAATCAAATTGAAGGTGCTTTGCGATCGGGTTTTGCCGCCGCTAATTGGGTCAAATCATTAGACATCTCCTAAAAAGCTTGTCAAGAACAGGCAGGATGCCTGTTTCACAATAATTATGGGAGATGTCTATTGATTAATCAGATAAAAGTCGATCGCGGGCAAGAGTAAAGTCACAAAATAGTAAACTAACGGTGCTGTAAAAACATAACTGTCAGTGCGATCGAGAATGCCACCGTGACCGGGGATCAACTGCCCCGAATCCTTAACACCGGCATCTCGTTTCATCATCGACTCAGTTAAATCCCCCAACAAACTGGCAACACCAATCAACAGACCAAAAGCAGCCCCAGTATAGGGCCAGCCAGGCCAATTCAAATACCAAGACCCGGTGGCGGCAACTGCTATACTGCCACAAACTCCAAACACGGCACCTTCAACCGTCTTTTTCGGGCTGATGTGGGACAGGGTAGTGCGGCCGAAGAATTTGCCGACAAAATAAGCGCCAATGTCTGCGGCCCAGATGCAAAGGAAAGCTAGCAGTAGGGAAGTTAATCCCAAAGAAATATGGCTGATATTGATCCAAGACTGGGGATAAATTTGAGTTAGTGAATTGCTGGCCACTGTTTGACCAAATCCAGTGGTCGCTTGATAAACAGGGTCAAGTCCGACTCGCAGCCGTATCCAATAGCTGGGCAAATAACCGCCGTAGAACAATCCTAAAATTGAAGCGGCAATATCGGCGATCGTCGATAGCTTAGGCTGGAACAACAGGTAGAAACAGATGAAGGTTCCAGCTAGGGGAAACATAGCATCTACCAGTTGTGGTGCAAGGGCGGCCGTAATTAGCAGAACTTGACTGACAACTAAGGTAGTTTTGGCAGCAGGTGCAATGCCCTTAGCCCTGGCTAGTTGAAAATATTCTAGTTGACCTAGGTAGACGATGATCCCGAAGCCGACGGTGAAGTACCATCCGCCCAATATAATCATGCCCAAAGCAAGGACGATCGCAACTATTCCACTGAGGATACGAGACCACGGCATAAAATGAATTTCTCTTGCAGACGGCGGTGAATTATTCGATTTTGGATTGGGGATTTGGGGTTTGGGATTTTTCTGGGGCAGGGGCTTCTCCCTGACACAGCTAGCCCCCATCCCCCATCGGTGGTCCAATATCTGAAGTTAGCTAGTCAACCAAGCTATGGTCGCCCTTATTATTATGAAGGTTAAGTGAAAGTAAACAAGATTAAGAATTACATTTAGGAATGGGGAACCCTGCCCTGGGAGCATCCCGATTTTCTAAGGGCGAAGCATGACCGCTGTAAATCTCTGGTTATCCCTAATAAATTGTCTGCGGTCATGCTTCGCCCCTACGAATATATTTGCAAAATATGAGATGCACCCCCCTGCCCCTTGCCGCCCTTGGGGGGAATGGGAATGGGGCATCGGGAATGGGGAAGGAGGCATTGGTTATGGGTTATTAGAACGAACAAATAACAAATAACAAATAACAAATAACAAATAACCCTTAGACTAAGCCGATGTCGCGCCGCCAATAACCAATAACAACTTAGTTCTAATCTAGCTTTTCGCCACTGAGAATAAATATGGGATTGACAGCGGCAAAGGTTTGACTGAGCCCACGAGTCTCTAAACGGTTGACGGCGGACTGAACTACTTCAATGTTGCGGACTTGCAATTGGGCGAAGCTTTCGGAAAGGGCGTAAAGATTCTCTAAATTGCTGGCGGTGGCGACAATTCGACCCTGGGGTTGCAAGTACCCCCAGACTTCTTGGACAATGGCTTTAATGGGGCGGCCTCCTTCTATGCAAACTCGGTGAGGGGGGTGGGACAGATTTTTGAGGCATTCCGGGGCGCTACCTTCTATGACTTCTACGTTGTTGAGCTCGAAGCGATCGCAATTTCTGCGAATCAAGTTGGCCACCTCTTCATCTCTTTCGATGGCGATAATTTGACCTTTGGGACATAACAAACCTGTTTCTACGGCGATCGTACCAGTACCTGCGCCAATGTCCCAAACCACTGAGTCTGCTTGTAGCCGTAGGTGAGAAATTAACAGCAGTCGGACTTCTCGTTTACTCATGGGAATACCCGGTAAACGTTCAAATAAATCGTCTGGGATACCAGGAGTGACGTAGGGCCAAAGCATAGTTGTTCTATTTGAGATTTTAAATTCCAGCCAGACCGCAGTGGGAAATGAGGAACCTTTAAAAATTCTCCCCATTTCGCCCAGCCTTAATATTTACTTTCGCACAACGTTGAGACTTTGGAGGTGGGTATCGCTGCAACCTGTGATTTTGCCACCGGCGGAGTGGATTTGTTTGAGGTATTCCAGGGCTTTTTGGGTAATGATTTCACCGGGCATCAACACAGGTATGCCTGGGGGATAAGGACAGATGAGTTCGGCACTGAGTCGATCGACTGCTTTGTCTGCTGCTACTGTTTCCGTTGGGGAAAAGAAGGCCTCGCGGGGAGAGAGTGGAGGAGGGGGAAAATCGGGGAGTGGGAGAGTGGGGGATGGGGAGAGTGGGGGATGGGAAAAATCTTGCTTCTTCCTTCCCCCATTCCCCCCTTGGGAGTCATGAGGGAGGGGTTCTTCTTCCTTCTCCTTCCTTCCAGCTAAAAGAGTACAAGCTTTAACTAAATTGTCAATATCTGATTCTGTATTTCCCAAGCTGATAATAAATGTGAGATGTTGTGGCATTGGCAATTCTGCGGTAACGCCGAGTTGAGAGTGCAGAATTTCATCTGCTGCAAATCCTGTGATTCCCAAGTCAGATACTTTTACTGTCAGCCGTGTGCGGTCTAAATCGACAAAACCGGGTGTATTTAATGTTTCTAAAACTGATAAACCTGGAATTTTACTGATTGCCGATCGCGCTTTTTCTGCTAGTAGTAAAGTTTTGCTCATCAACTGTTCGCCGTCGAGGGCAATTTGTTGACGGGCGGAGTCTAGGGATGCTAATAATATGTAACTCGGACTGGTGGATTGTACTAACTGTAAAGCTCGATTTAATTTGGGGATATCTACCCTAGAACCCTTGACATGGAGCATTGAGGCTTGTGTCATTGCACCGAGAGTTTTGTGGATTGATTGTACTGTTAAATCGGCACCTGCTGATAGTGCTGATTCTGGCAAGTTGGGATGAAAGTTGAAGTGTGCGCCGTGGGCTTCATCTACTAATAATGGTATGTTATATTGATGGGTAATTTTGGCGATCGCCCGCAAATCCCCACACACGCCGTGATAGGTTGGATAAAGCACCATCACTGCTTTGGCATCGGGATGCTGTGTTAATGCTGCTGCGGTGGCTTCTGGGGTGATGCAGTTGGCAATATCCCAATCCGAGTTGTATTCTGGATTGACAAAAATAGGAATTGCACCGGATAAAATCAAACCAGAAATTACCGATTGATGGATGTTTCGAGGTAGGATAATTTTATCTCCTGGGCCGCAAGTTGCGACAATGGCCGCGACGATTCCGCAAGTCGAACCGTTTGCTAAAAACCAAGTATGTTCGGCCCCAAATGCCTCAGCAGCTAAATTTTGAGCTTCTGCAATTACGCCCTCTGGATTAAAGAGATTATCTAATTCTGGCAATTCGGGGAGGTCCGATCGAAATACTTGTGGGCCTAATAACTCAACTAACCGCCCTGAGATTCCTTGACCGCCTTTGTGTCCGGGGGCGTAAAATGGGGAGTGATGGTGATTTGTGCGATCGCGCAAAGCATCTAATAAAGGCGTGTTTGTTTGAGAGTTCATATCAAATCCTCTCTTCATCTGAATTATTCATATCTCTATTCTCTCCCTCTGTGTCCTCTGTGTTCTCTGCGGTTAAATCATTCCAATACAACCGGAAACGATATCATCCCTGATTTGTTTCATCCTGAGTTGATTATTTGAGAGCGGCTTGAGTTTTGGCTAGGCTGTGTGCAATTTTTGGGAAGGTATAGGTAACGACTGTTAATAATCCTCTCTTTTAATCGCCGAATCAAGTGACAGCTACAGCCTCACCCAAAGGATGTTCCTGCAAAACAACTTGCAGATATTTCCCAGTATAAGAACGAGGATTAGCCGCCACGTCCTCCGGCGTTCCAGCCACAATTATCTCA
>NZ_JAHRFC010000025.1:0-51750 GCF_020883015.1 Microcoleus sp. CAWBG640 | reverse complement strand
GCCGAATCAAGTGACAGCTACAGCCTCACCCAAAGGATGTTCCTGCAAAACAACTTGCAGATATTTCCCAGTATAAGAACGAGGATTAGCCGCCACGTCCTCCGGCGTTCCAGCCACAATTATCTCACCTCCCTTATCTCCCCCTTCCGGCCCCAAATCGATCGCCCAATCGCAGCACCGAATCACATCCAAATTGTGTTCAATTACCAAAATGGAATTCCCCTTATCCACTAATCTTTGTAACACATTTAACAAATGATGAACGTCATAGAACGACAAACCAGTCGTCGGTTCATCTATCAAATAAAGCGTCTTCCCAGTAGCGCGACGGGACAATTCCGTTGCCAATTTCACCCGCTGTGCTTCGCCCCCAGAAAGGGTCGGTGCGGGTTGTCCCAACTGAATGTAACCCAAGCCAACATCAGCCAAAGTTTGCAGTCTAGCCCCCGCCCTAGGAATGTTTTTAAACATTTCCAAAGCTTCCTCCACAGTCATGTTCAAAACATCAGAAATTGACTTGCCTTTATACTTCACTTGCAGGGTTTCCCGGTTGTAGCGCGCCCCTTTACAAACCTCACACTGGACGTAAACATCCGGCAGAAAATTCATCGAAATGACGTTAACACCTTGACCGCTGCAAGCTTCACACCTGCCTCCTTTTACGTTGAAAGAAAACTGTCCGGCTTTGTAACCTCTGGTTTTAGCTTCAATGCTTTCGGAAAACAAATCTCGAATCACATCAAAGACTCCCGTGTAAGTGGCGGGATTGGAACGTGGTGTACGACCGATGGGAGATTGATCGATGACAATTACCTTATCAACTACATCTTCTATAGAGCGTTCACCTTTGGTTTTGAGCGCGTCCATATCGGGTGGTAAAGGAACTTTTTTGGTGAGGTAGTGTTGTAAGGAAGGATACAGCAATTCATTGATTAATGTAGATTTTCCCGAACCTGAAACTCCCGTAACACAGACAAGTTTTCCGAGGGGAATTTCTACATTAATATTTCTTAAATTATTGCGCCTCGCATTGGTGATGGAGAGGGATTTGCCATTGCCTTTTCTCCTTTGGGCTGGGGTTTCAATTACTCGCTTTCCTGACAGATAAGCACCAGTTAAGGATTCTTCAGCGGCTAGCAAGTCTGCTAAACTTCCTTGGGATATAATTTTGCCGCCGTGTACGCCGGCGCCCGGTCCGATATCCACAATGTGATCTGCCGATCGCATTGTTTCTTCATCATGCTCTACTACAATCAAAGTATTGCCTAAATCTCGTAACTTTGTTAAAGTTTGCAGCAGTCGAAAATTGTCTCTTTGGTGCAAACCAATGCTGGGTTCGTCCAAAACATAAAGCACTCCAGTCAAACCGGAACCGATTTGAGTAGCTAGTCGAATTCGCTGGGCTTCCCCGCCAGAAAGGGTCATTGCTGCGCGGTCTAAAGTCAAATAATCTAATCCGACATCAAGCAAAAATTGCAGTCTGGCTTTGATTTCTCTGAGGGCTAAATCGGATATTTGAAATTGCCGATCGCTCAATCCTAAATTATCTACTCGTTCCCGGCATTCCCGAATCGAAATACTGGTTAAATCTACAATGCCGTACTGTCCCAACCGCACTGAAAGTGCTTCTGGTTTCAAGCGTTTACCCTGACAAACATGGCAATGTTTATCAACGCGATACTGTTCCAACTTCTGCTTAATCAAATCAGAACCAGTATCTTCATACTGGCGTTGCAACATGGCAATTACACCTTTAAAATCTCTTCTTAAATCGCTGGAATTGGGGTCGCGTTTCTTATTTTCTCTTGTTTGATTTTCCTCATTGCCATACAAAAGTACCCGCTGGTGTTCCGGCCTTAAACGATACCAAGGAATGTCAATATTAAATCCGCAAGCATCAGCAACACTGCAAAGTAAAGAGAGATAATAGGAATTGTCTTTGTCAGACCAAGGGGCGATCGCACAATAAATAGGCGCTTTCGCATCCGGGACTACCAACTCTGGCGCAAAGGTGCGTAAACTGCCCAAACCGTGACAGTTTGGACACGCACCATAGGGCGAATTAAATGAAAATAACCGGGGCGACAGTTCTTCCATTACTGCGCCGTGTTCCGGGCACGCAAAGTTTTCGGAAAATACGATGGGTGGATTTGGTTCGGAATTTTCCTCTGCTGGTAACTCTTCTATGATGGCAATTCCTTCTGAATGACGCAGACAAGTCGAGAGAGAATCAACTAAACGTTCTTCTAAACCAGGTTTTTTAATTAACCTGTCAATAACTATTTCGATGTTGTGCGTTAGATTTTTATCTAATTCGATATTTTCCGAAAGTTCTAAAATCTCGCCGTTAACTTTGACCCGACTAAATCCTTCTGTGGCTAAACTGGATAATAATTTGCGGTGAGTGCCTTTTTTTCCGCGTACCACGGGGGCGAGAAGGTGAAAGCGAGTACCGTCAGGAAGGGCCATGACGCGATCGCACATTTCATCTATTGTCTGTGGTGCAATGCAGCGATCGCAAATCGGACAGTGGGGTTCGCCAGCTCTGCCGTAGAGTAGTCTCAGGTAATCATAAATTTCTGTAACAGTGCCCACAGTCGATCGCGGGTTGTGGGAAGTGGACTTTTGGTCGATCGAGATAGCCGGACTCAAGCCCTCAATCGCGTCCACATCGGGTTTGTCTAACTGTCCCAAAAACTGGCGGGCGTAGGCGCTGAGAGACTCCACGTAGCGGCGCTGTCCCTCGGCAAAAATTGTATCGAAAGCCAGGGAAGACTTACCAGAACCGGAGACACCCGTAAACACGATCAGGCGATCGCGCGGCAGTTCCAAATCCACATTCTTGAGGTTGTGCTGTCTGGCGCCACGAACCCGAATCGTATTTTGGTTCTGAGAGTTAGGAGTCGTCAGATTATGCCCGTTGAGGGATGCACTTGGCTGGCTGTTTGAGGTTTCGGGGCGTTGGGACATGGGAGTAGTGCAAAACAGTGCTTAACTATCTTAGCGCTGCCTTTGGAATAGCTGGCATCCAAACTCAAGAATATCAAATAATTGTCAAATAAGTTTCCGTCGCCCCGTGAAGCAAAACCTTGAATCTTTGATTTTTCAAATCCAGTTCCCTATTCTGTACGAATCATGGTCAGCTTAGGGACAAAGAAAAAATTATCCTTGGTCTTCCTAGGTGATACAAAATCTTCTCTTCTCTTCCTTCGCGTCCTTAGCGCCTTCGCGGTTAAATCATTCCGATACAACCGGAATTGATATGAGATGCTGGGAACTATGGCACGCCAATAAACTTGTGAGTTTGCAAAGATAACCTGTAACGAGGATTTTGTTTTAGCAATTCCAATATAATCGGAATAGCTGCATCTTTAGAGTTCCATTCCGGTTGTATAAAAACTGGAACATCTACATTAATTTCCAAATATTTCTGATAAAATTCAACTTCTTTGCCAGTGCTAACCACCAATTTAATTTCATTAGCTCTAGTCCAAAAAAGCTCTTGTACGGGATATTTAGGACTGACGTGTTCTTTAGGAGAAAGAGTAATCCAAGCCTGGGGTGAAACATCTAGCCAGTAAGCACCGGAAGTTTCAATACTCACTTGCTTATCGGCTGCTAACAAAGCTTGTACTAACTGAGGTAAATCCCGGTGAAGGAAAGGCTCACCGCCAGTGATCACAACTCTTCTTGACTGCAACTGAGCGATCAATTGGGCGATCGACTGTGGGACTGCGGGTAAACCTTTGCCACCATTGGAGTAACCAGTATCGCACCAAGGACACCTCACAGGGCAACCAGCCAATCTGATAAAATCAACTAAAGTCCCCGTCCAGTATCCCTCGCCTTGAACGGTAGACTGAAAAGTTTCGTGAATTGGCAATTTTACTTGTAAATTAGACACCATAATTTCTGCTTTAAACCAATTAATTATGTTATTTGAATATAGTATTAAATGGTTCCCAGGCTCTTCCTGGGAACCCATGTCACTCTTGCTGTGCCTCGAAGAGTGGAGTCTAGTGGAGGCACAGCCGACGCATCTACCTTACCCGATTGGTGAGAACATTGCAGTACCTACAAGTTATATTAGTTAGGCGGGTCAAAGCGGTTGACGGAGAGAGCAACACCGATCATGGGTAAAGCTACACCGAAACAAATGAGCCACTGATCCAAGTTCATGGGAGCCGTCTCAAATATGCTATTGATAAACGGAGAATTGGCAAAGATAATCTGCAAAATCACCGCTACTACAATTCCCACACCGAGGGCGGGGGCACCACTAACTTTTTCCTGAGAACCGCTAAATTTAGCCATCAAAGAAGGTAACAATTGGCTGAGGCTTAATAGGTAAAAAATTCTCCCCATTACTAAAGCTTGAATGGCCATGGTGCGGGCGAGTTCGATGGTTCCCCAATCGGCTTGGCGCACCCATTCAAACATTCCGAAAATCACAGTCCAGTTGTAAAGAGAAATAGCGATGATTCGCTTGATCCGATTTGGAGTCAGTAAAGGTTCATTTGCCGATCGCGGTTGTTGCTGCATCACTCCCGGTGACTTCGGCTCAAAAGCCAGCGGTACAGTCATCGTAATCGAATTGAGCATATTCAACCACAGAATTTGCAGCGACAAAATCGGCAATTCTCGGCCAAGCAGGGTGCTGAGCAAAATTGTCATCGATTCTCCGCCGTTGACTGGCAGAATAAAGCTAATTGCTTTGAGCAGATTTTTGTAAACCGATCGCCCTTCTTCGATCGCACATTCGATCGACGCAAAGTTATCATCAGTCAAAATCATATCGGCGGCTTCCTTAGAAACCTCCGTACCGCTACCCATCGCAATCCCGATATCGGCTTGTTTCAGGGCGGGCGCATCGTTAACACCATCTCCCGTCATCGCCACAATTTCGCCTTGAAGTTGCAAAGCTTCTACCAGGCGGAGTTTTTGTTCGGGGGCGACACGGGCAAAAACTGAACCAGCTTCTACAGCTTCGGCGAGTTCGCTTTTGCTCATTTCGGCAAGTTGAGCGCCTGTATAAGCTACCAGTTCCCTGTTGTGCTTAGTTTTGCGGAATCCCATGCGACGGGCGATCGCCTTAGCTGTCGCGATGTGATCGCCGGTAATCATTTTGACTTGGATTCCAGCCGTTTGACAAGCTTGAACAGCCGCGATCGCCTCAGCCCGTGGCGGATCTATCATCCCCTGGAGTCCCAAGAAAATTAGCCCAGATTCTAAGTCAGAATGATTGACGGAATTTTGGCTTTCGGGTACTATTTTTTTCGCTATAGCCAAGACGCGCAAGCCTTGCTTTGCCATTTCATCGACAGAAAAGTGAGCTTGTTCGCGATCGACTTCGGCCGGATTTCCTTCCGTATCCAGACTAGAACCACAGCGGCTCAGAACTGATTCTACGGAACCTTTGACGTACAAAACTTTGCCACCAGTGGGAGTTCGGTGCAAAGTTGCCATGTATTGAAACTGCGATTCAAAGGGAATTGAATCCAGTCGCGGCATGGATTTTTCCAAAACTTGCTGACTCAATTCAGCTTTTTTAGCCGCAGCAATTAACGCTCCTTCTGTCGGATCTCCGATCGCAACCCAATTATTGTCTTTGAATTCCAGGTGAGTGTCATTACAAATTAATCCAGCTTGCAAACATTCTGCCAAAGTTGGAGATTGACTCACACTAATTGGCAGTTGATTGAGCTGAATTTCACCTTCCGGGCTGTAGCCCGTCCCCGTAACTGAGTAGGATTTGCCACCAGAATAGATTTCTTGCACCGTCATCTGGTTTTCCGTCAAAGTTCCGGTTTTGTCGGAACAGACGACTGTAGCGCCGCCTAGAGTCTCTACAGCGGGTAATTTGCGGACGATCGCATTTCGAGTTGCCATCCGGGAAACGCCCACCGCTAGAGTAACGGTGATGACGGCGGGTAAGCCTTCGGGAATTGCGCCGACAATCAGGGCGACTGCGGGTTCGACTGCTTCCTTGAAGGCTGAAACTCCGGCTGGAACTGGTCTTCCCAATCTGACTGCGAAGGTCAAGGTTGCCATTCCCAACACGAATAACAGCCAGTTTTGACTGAATTCGTTGAATTTGCGGGTTAAGGGCGTGGTGAGATCGATGTGTCTGTCTAATAGTTGGGAGATTTTGCCGGTTTCGGTTTTATTGGCGATCGCAATTACAATCCCACTACCTTGCCCAAAAGTGACAAAACTGCCGGCATAAGCCATGTTATCGCGTTCTGCTAGCGGGGTTTCTTGCGGCAGAACCAAGTCTCCCGATTGTCCTAATTCTTTTTCGACAGCAACGGATTCGCCGGTGAGTCCCGATTCATCTATTTGCAAATCGCGCACTTTAATTAAGCGCAAATCTGCCGGTACTTTGTCACCGGAAGTCAGGGTTACTAAGTCACCAACAACAAGTTCTTTTGAGGGAACTCTTAATTTTTTGCCACCTCGAATGACTGTGGCTTCTGTGGTGACAGCTTTAGCTAGGGCATCGATTTTTTTCTCAGCCCCAGCTTCTTGGACGAAACTGATAATCGCGTTGGTAGTTGTTACGCCCCAAATTACGGAGGCATTCAGCCATTCTCCAATCAGTGCTTTGATTAAACCTGCACTCAGCAAGATAATTAGCAGTGGTTGGTTAAATTGCAGGATGAATTTTAACCAGGCCGGTTTCCCGGCTTTAACTGTTAGTTCGTTGGAGCCAAATTTCTGTTGGCGATGGTTGACTTCTGCCGGATCTAAACCGTTTTCGAGGTTGGTTTCTAATGTAGTTGCAACCTTTGATCTTTCTAAGTAGTGCCAATATTGCTCTGCTACGTCTACATCGTTGGCGGCTTTTGCTGGCATAGTTATTCCTAAATTTTTGCTGGGCGTAGAAGTGAGCTTTTATAGCTCCTTAATAGGCAGGCTTAATAAAAATCAGCACTGGTTAGAGCGTGAATATATTGAGCGACCTAATGTTTTGTTAATTGCTTTAACGGGGTATGACTTAGATCAATATTACAAGGGATATGTCCGTCTGCTGCAATAGATTTTGGGAATTCCTTAAATTCTGTCGCATTCTCCCCTCGAAGACTCCCCCACTCTTGATTTTTGGGTGCAAGCCGATCGCCCAGCGTGTTACAACCTAGTTAAGCGACCATATTCTGAACTTATGGAAATACTTGTGACGCTGGTGCTGGGTTCGGTGCTGTTGGTCTGGGGAATGCGCTTCGGGCGGGTGTTAGTTCGATCGGGAGTGACGGCTAATGACTTGTTCAAGGGCCGAAATGCGATCGCCCTGCTGTTTTTAGGTTTTTATATTGCCTTGCTGCTACTGGCTCTAAACCTGCCACAAATGCCGGCTTTGCCGATCGAGTGGCGCGTGCACGGGATGCGAGTCACTTGGACTTTGCTGCGAGTGATGTTGATGGGAGTCTGCGGTATTGGGTTTAGTATAAGTTGGTTGACAGCGCGATCGCAAGTAATCGCAGTAATCTTAATTGGCTTGCTGGGATTGGGCGGATTTACCGGCGCCGAAGCCTATTTTCTGGCACCAATTTACGGTGATTTAATCGATAATTTGCAGCCAAACGGTGTGTTTCGCCAAACATCTAACAGCAGTTGCGCCCCCGCCGCGCTAGCAACAGTATTGAGACGCTGGGGAATGAATGCGACGGAATCGAGTGTCGCTAAGGAGGCCGGAACCAGTCGTTTGGGAACTTCCATGCCGCAGTTAATCATAGCAGCAAGAGCTTTGGGAATGCAAGGAATTGAGCTGACTCCAACTTGGGAACAAATGCAGCAAATTAATCGCCCCGGAATATTAGCAGTTTGGCTGTTTGACGGCCCTCGCAAACTTCCCCACGCGGTGGCTTTGCTGGGAATGAACGACAATGTAGCTGTCATTGGAGATCCGGCGAGGGGCAGGATTTTCTATTTAGATAGGGCAACTTTTGCGAAGATTTGGCGAGAGGAATACGTGCCGATTTTTCGTTCTGCCGATATCTTGTTAACCAATCAGCAAGCAATTGTTTTTTTAACTAAATTAGGATATAATTCTGGTAATTTGCAAGCAGATATCGAGCGGTTTCAAAAAGATAAAAATTTAAAAATCAGCGGCAAGTTAGACCGGATGAGTGAGTTAATGTTAAGCGGCCATTTTTGGGAAGGCGTGCCGAGATTGGACGGCAAATAACTATTAAAAATCAGATATTTGTTTTGAAAAAACAGGGATAAAAAAAGAACCCAGACTTGAAAAATAGTCAGGATAAATTAGTTTCCATTCAATTAGTTTCCCTAGCGAGTTTCCCACATCCCGTATTATTTTGATGATATTGCCCGAAATTAGGAGTTTGTACGCGATCATTAGCTAGCTATTTCATCAGACAGTTATCAAGTTCTGAATATTGAGAAAACAAGCCATCCATGCTGGCAAGATTTGCCTCATACTCTAGTGCTGTAGCAATGATCAATCGATCAAATGGATCTTTATGCACAGGGGATAGATCAACAGATCGGGTTGCAATTTTGCTGGTTAGGGGAAATAGTTCAATTCCTGCCGGTTTTAAAGCACCCTGAAACCATTCCTCAGCGCTACAAAGTAATGCCAATCGTCCACGCTTTTGAGCGAAAGCAATTTCATAACAGGACAGTGGAGAAACGCCAACCCGATCGGCTAATTCAATGCGATCTCGCCAGTCAGTGGGAAACTGATCGAAGTTGGCATTAATGAACCAGAGCCAAATATGAGTGTCAAGCACAATTATTTCAGACATTCCCAGTCCTCTTCATCGACTATCGGACTGACAATATCACCCAGGATTTTTGCTTTACCAGCCATTGATGCAGGAGGCGATCTCCGTTTCACAGGAGGCTCCATCTCTTCCAAGATGGTCACGATCACACGGGCTGATCGAACAGTAGGTTGTTCACTTAACCACTTCACTTGCCCGTTTTCATAGATTGCTTCGTAACTTTTTAACATAGCCATTTCTCTCCAGATATCACAAGATTAAGAATCAATTGATTTATTCTGCCATAATTATCTGAAGACGACTAATGAGTTCTTCAGTCCTCTTTGAGAGGACTTTAGCTATTAGACAGGGGTTTCAAACTCTGTCGGACACGGCAGTGTTCACTAACGGACTTGGCGTACTTATCTTTATCCTACCTAAAACTCAGTAGATTTAACCACATTCATTCCCGCCGCCGCAAATCTTTGAAAAGCCGCCTCTGCTGCTTCCGTAAAATCAACAACACCCGGAACAACCACAGGCGAAGTGCAATCTTCCAGCAAATAAACCTTATTTGCTAACTGCGAATCTCGCACCAAAATTTCCGTCAGCAAATCATCAATTGTCCAAGCAACGCAATGACTTTTTGCTTGTCCCGCAATAATTACCGCATCAAAATCCAGCAACTTATCAATAAAACTAACATTTTTTTCCGCAATCGGATTCCCGTCAAATCCATCTAAAACTTCCGGCCGCAAAACTGAATAGTTTTCTGTCAGTGGATTCCCACCTTTAATTTCAAAAAGTGCTTGGCTATTCCGAGCAATACTATGAAAAAATATCGCTTCTTCCACCGCAGAAACCAGGGCGTGTCCAATGCCGCCCAGCATCGAGTGATAGGGCCAAATTGTCAGGGGATATTTGCCATTATCACTAAGTTTTTTGACGTAGTGCAGAGCGTGTTTTTCCAGTGCCGAAAAATTACCGTCGCTGATGCTGTAGGCGACGGCTGGATTAACTTTCCAGATGCCTTTTTGGACATCTTCTAGAGTAATGGAAGTGGCGGCAGGTTGCGGATGTTCGCCTGCTTCATTTATCCAAAAGATGGGATGGAAAATTTGCATAGCCGTGTGCGTGTCCATTGTCGGCGCAATAGCTGTAATTAAGTGTAAATTGCGGTAAATGAATTCGCACAGCCGCAGGTTGTCATCGACAGCACCGCTACCGGAACGCCCGCCGACAAATAGCTCAAATTCGGGCAAGCAAAAAGTGTTTTGGGCATCGATTATCAACAAACAAATGCGGCTTATGTCGCTGGCTGCTGGCTTGATGCTGTGTTGTTTGGCCCAGTTTTTAGCGTCAATGGCGCGTTGTTGATAGGATACTCGCCAGACTTCGCTGACTTTTTTGCTATCGAAATGAGCGGGAATTGGGAGTTTAGTCTGTGCTGTCATGGTTGATTAGTTTTGGAGGGATTTGGGCGAATGATTTAAGTTGTGAGTATAATACGGATAGCTATTTATGGGTGAGTCATGCCAACAAAAAAGATTCAAGATTTTGTTAGGGTGAATTTTAAACGAATATTCTTGCTGTTTGCGATCGCCCTTTTTCTCGCTCTCTTAATTCTAGCAACTAAATCTTCCTACATTCAAGATATTTTAAGAACTGTGTTAATCCAGATCGAGGATTTAGGCTTATGGGGCCCAGTAGCTTTTATTGTCACCTACAACTTAGCTACAGTGCTGTTTATACCTGGTTCGGTGCTGACTCTGGGAGGCGGGGTGATTTTTGGTCTGTGGTGGGGTTCAATCTACGTGTTTGTGGCTGCAACTTTAGGGGCTACCTTTGCTTTCCTGATCGGGCGATACCTGTCGCGCGATCGCGTGGTAAAATATATGGAAGCTCATCCCAAATTTAAATCCCTCGATCGCGCAGTTTCTCAAGAAGGATTAAAAATAGTATTTTTGACTCGTCTTTGTCCTTTATTTCCTTTCAATTTATTGAATTACGCTTTAGGAATTACCCAGGTTTCTCTCAAAGATTATGTACTAGGTTCCTTCGGCATGATACCGGGAACAGTCATGTATGTTTACTCCGGTTCTTTGGTAGGAGATTTGGCTGCGATCGGCGCGGAAACTGGGTCTACAAATCCGCAAGCCTTAGCAGTAAAATGGTTGATTAATATCATCAGTTTTATTGCTACTGTCGCTGTTACTGTCTCGATCACTCGGATCGCCAGCAAAGCTTTGGAAGAAAGTGTTTAATTAGCAGGATTTGCCAATGTCGCAGTCAAAAGTCGATCGCGTAACAGTCCCTCCGATGGACGAACACAACCAAAAATTAGTCTCCTATTTACATCCGTCTGACTGGGTAAATCCGCAGCCAGCCAGCCGTTACAATTTAGTAGTAATTGGTGCCGGCCCCGCTGGATTAATTGTGGCCGCAGGTGCCGCAGGTTTGGGTGCGAAAGTTGCTTTGATTGAAAAACATTTAATGGGTGGCGATTGTTTAAACGTCGGTTGTGTACCTTCAAAAGCACTGATTCGTTCGTCTCGTACTGTCGGCGATATCTGGGAAGCCAGTAAATTTGGTGTGAATGTTCCTAACAGTGTAGAGGTGGATTTTCCTGCTGTAATGGAACGAATGCGCCGAATTAGGGCGGGAATCAGCGATGTTGATTCTGTTCAACGATATCAGCACAAATTAGGAGTCGATGTTTTTCTAGGTTCTGGTCGTTTTACTAGCAATAATACTATAGAAGTTGCAGGTCAAACTCTCCGGTTTAAAAAAGCAGTAATTGCCACAGGCGCAAGGGCGCGACAACCACAAATTCCCGGTTTACAAGCAACTGGATATCTGACTAATGAAACTGTGTTTAACCTCACGGAAAGACCCCAACGTTTGGCAATAATTGGCGCAGGTCCGATCGGCTGCGAATTAGCTCAAGCCTTCCGCAGGCTGGGTTCGGAAGTCGTGTTGCTGCACAAAAATGCTCAGATTTTGGACAAGGAAGATGTCGATGCTGCTAACATTGTGCAGCAGGCGTTTGTGGGGGAAGGAATTCAGTTAATACTTGAATCCAAAATAGAGCGCGTTGAGCAAACAAATACAGGCAAAGTAATTTATTATCAATTTCAGGGTAAGGAAGCATCTGTCACCGTAGATGAGATTATTGCGAGTGCGGGGCGATCGCCAAATGTGGAAGGATTGAATTTGGAGGCTGTGGGCGTTGATTACGATACACAAACGGGCGTATTTGTCAACGACAATTTGCAAACGACTAATCCCCGCATTTATGCCGCTGGCGATATCTGCATGAAGCATAAATTCACTCACGCTGCTGATTTTGCGGCGAGAATGGTCATCCAAAATACGCTGTTTTTTGGACGCAAAAAACTCAGTGCTTTGACGATACCTTGGTGTACTTATACTAGCCCGGAAATTGCTCATGTCGGAATTGGCGAAGCTGAAATTCAAGCCAAAGCGATTGATGTTGATACATTTTTGATTCCTTTCAGTCAAGTCGATAGAGCAATTATTGACGGCGAAGAGGAAGGTTTTGTGAAAATTCACGTCAAGAAAGGCAGCGACAAAATATTAGGTGCGACTATTGTAGCACAACACGCCGGGGATATGATTAGCGAAATTACTTTAGCAATGGTTAACAATATTGGTTTAGGAAAAATTGCGAGTACAATTCACCCGTATCCGACGCAAGCTGACGCAATTCGGAAAGCTGGGGATGCGTACAATCGCACTCGTTTGACACCGTTTGTGAAGAATTTGTTTAATAAATGGCTGGCTTGGACGCGGTAGATAAATAATTGTGGAACAGGCATCTTGCCTGTTCAAAACAGGATTTTATGGGCGGGCTAGAAGCCCACCCCACAAGAAAATTGAGTCTTTGTGGAACAGGCATCTTGCCTGTTGCTAACAGATATTCAAGATGAAATATGTGTTTATGCTTCTGTTGCTGTTTCTGTTTCAAATTGAACGCCTTCATACAAAAGTGCGATCGGCAAATTAAACCCAATACTTGATAAAGTGATAATCTCCCCAGCAGTATAAGAATAATACAGCCACATTCGGCCCTCTCCCCGACAGTAACGCTCAACAAAAATCTTTTCTGCATCAATCAAGATATATTCTTGTAAAGTCGGAATTTTTAGATAACAAGTGAATTTTTCATCCCTATCCTTAGCACTTGTACTGGGTGAAAGAACTTCCACAATGATTTTAGGATTCTGAATGAATGTGCGAGAATTCAAGTCTTGAGGATCGCAACTAACTATCACATCAGGATAGTAGTAACGGCTTTGAAAACTGACTTGCAATTTCACATCTGACACGTTCATCCGACAGCCTGTGGAACGTAGATGCGGGCGTAATGCAGTATAAAAGTTAAGTGCAATATCGTTATGGGGAATTGTATTACCCGTCATGGCAAAAACTTCGCCGTTGACATATTCGTGGCGAATCTCTTGTTGAGCTTCCCATTCGAGATATTCCTCAACGGACATTTTTTGGGGTGTTTGGGGAATGGCTATCATAACAAAATGAATACTGCATAAACTGGGTGACTCCTGCGACATCTCTTCAAAAGCGCAATTGGAGAAGTCCCTATGATGGTTAATTATACAACTGAATCAGAGAAAGCTTGGTACAAATCTCCTGCGATTGTAGCTGCTGTGGGTGTCAGCGCGATCGCCCTTGCAGCTTTCATTTACCCAGAACTCGCCACTCAACCGATCGTACACTACCGCGCCGACGATAATTCCTCCTCTGCCGATCGCTACACCTTGCAGCGCCAAACCCACTGTCAACTCAGCAGCCAACATTATAAACCGGGAGATACCGCTGTCAGCATTCCGTTTGCCGATCGGGCCGTCGTCACCAAAACCATCTCCATTGCCAATAGTTTAACGCTAATGGGGGAATGTCAACACAATGGGCGATCGATTACCAACAAACAACCCGGAACCTCTCTTGTTGCCTTATTGGAACGCAGTCAAAGTACCATTCAACAACAACATCAAACCAACAAAAATCCAGGCATCCTCACCATTGTAGCCAATGACTTTGAGCCACGTCAAGGGGAGCGTGCGATCGATTTTAGTCGAGTCAAAACCCTCGTTGACGACATCGAAAAACAGGGAGTAGTCATCTCATTCATCATACCTCAAGGTCAATTATACGAAAACTTAACTAACGAGTTGAGCAGCAAAGAGAGTGTGTGCGTTTTAGATGAAAGTAAAGACGAAGATGCAGTGAGGCGATCGATGACACCTTGCATTGATGCAGCCTTCACCAAAGCCAGAAAAATGACACCTAAATCAAATTAATTGGGTTGGTAATAAGGACTTTATTCCTTCTTTTGAGGACTAAAGTCCTGACTACGAACCTAGAATTTCCTGTATCTACAACAACTGCCAAAGCAGTTCCCTTACATCCGTTACATCCGTTACAAAATCCGCTGCCGAACTTTTTTCCCCGAATTCTGCCTAAACCTTCAACCCGTAGCGACACTATCTTATAAAGCAAAAAAATTGAGGTAACACCAATGACTTCTACCAATCATAACCATAACTCTACCGCCAGCATCGTCGCATGGCAATACCTTCCCCAACAATTAACCGCCCTACTCCCCGAACAAATCAAATCCCAAATGAGTCAGCGGGAAAAACGATATGCAGAAGGAGAAAAAGCCAAAAATCGGATTAACGATTTAACACCTTTAGCACAGCGCACCCCCAACCCTGAAACCAAGAAAATAGTCAATATTTTGGTAGCGGTAATGAGTACAATTACCTTCAGTGCGGGAGCGCAAATACTGACTTCTCGCTGGGGAAGTATGAGCATTCCAGCGAGTTTGTTCATCGGCGGCGCTGCGGGGATAGTAGCGGACAAAAAAGTGATGAAAGTTATGGAACACCATCGCAAGAAAAGTAGCACTCAGCAAGCATTGCAAGATATCCAAAAACAAAAACAAGCTCATCCCCCCAAAAATGAATTTGGCGAACTTTATTACGAATCTCAAACCACCTTAGTGCTACAAGTGGAAGGTCAATATTTGAACAAACTACCCTTTAGCGATGTCGGTTTAGCCCTGGGATTGAGCGGCACCGAATATGCGATGTCTCTGGGAATTGTGATCGGGTTGGGATTACCGGGGGGAATTGTGTTAAATGCGATCGCAGCCAGCCTACCCGTAGTAATGTTATGGGGAGCAGCATCACTGCAAAACGACGCCTTTGAAATGCCCGGACACGCCCGTTCCCTAATTGGGCAATACGAAAGCAGCCTCCCCCAAGAAATCACCGAATTGGAGGCAAATCAGATTGCCGGAATCGACGAAGAAGTTACTCTCAAACAGCGAGAACTCGCCTACGAGCAAGCCTTAAACCTGCGTCGCTCTAAATTTGTCAGCGAAGGCGATACCAGCGGGCGACTGAAGAATTGGGACATGGTAGAAGCCGACTTTCAAATCGGGTGGTACGAGAAAGAAAAACATCAAATTGAAAAAGAACAGGACGAAAAACGAGAACAGCGTTACTTTAAGTTTAAAGCCGATGTTGCTCAAATTGCCGAACAGTATGAACCGCCCGCTGGTACTTACTCACCGGAACAAATGGCGCAGTTGAAAAATGAATGGGTGGAAGTCCAAGAACAAAAATTGAAGGAAATTCTCGCCCATGACATTCAGTGGTTGAATCACAAATACGGGAACAAAATCAAGCATTACGAGGAAGAAATCACCACAGCGCGACAGCGTTACGCAGAAGCCGAATCTCGGTGGCGGCAAGAACGACATTCTGATGCAATGAAGGATACTGTTTGAGACTGAAACCCTCTGTATCTCTCGTTTGTATCGCAGTCTAGATCCCCCTAAATCCCCCTTAAGAAGGGGGACTTTGATCCGATTCTTGTCCCCCCCTTTTTTAACAGACTTTGAATGCTCTTGTCCCCCCCTTCTTGACAGACTTTGAAAGCTCTTGTCCCCCCCTTCTTGACAGACTTTGAATGCTCTTGTCCCCCCCTTCTTAAGGGGGGCTAGGGGGGATCTAGCCTTAATCGTCAAACAGCCGTCTCTGATTGGGTTTAACCTTAACTTGACACGAAGAAGGGCGCGGTGCGATGTCCTTCCATCGGGGCACCGCAAAAAAAACTTTCCCTAAATCTGCATAAACCCCCCAACCCCTGCGACATCAATATATCAACCCCAAAAAACTAGACTATGACGAGACATGATACCCCCGTCGAACCCTTACCAGGCTTGGTTCCTGTAGCCACAAACTTCAACTTGTGGCCACCTTCGGAACTCAAGCCGATTTCCTTGACTTTGTTCTTCCTGGCACGTTACTGCGCTATTTTCTCTGGGATAATGGAATTATCCCCATGCCATAACGTGCCTGTGAACAACGAACTCGATTTAAAGGTCAAAAACCTGATCTTGCAAGCACTGGCTGAGCCTGAATACTCCCAGCGACTCAGAAAGATTCAATCTCTACTCGATTTAATTGACTACTTGCCAAAAAGCAAGACTAAAGAGCGCATCGACATGGGTTTACAAACCTATTATGATGACGCACTCCAAATGACGGTCAAATACATGACCAAAAATCTGGAGAAATTTTTAGAAAGGTACGATATTGATGTTGACAATGCCACCGATTCTGATGTGTGTCAGTGTTTTGTTCGGTGGTACAACCTCAATATAAAAACTGATTGCATAGATGTGCGACGCAGGCACAAAAAAATCAGATTTGTCCATTTGGACGAACCGACAAGCGAAGAAAATGCCACAACCAAAGAAGAAATTATACCCGATACACGACCAAAACCGCCCATCGATTATGTAGAACAACAAGAGCGTTTTCTGCAACTAAAAGCTTATTTAGAGAAAGACCCGGAACAAAGATTGCGTAACTGCTGTAGTCGGAAATACCCGATTTGTAACTGTTGGGAACTGATTAAGCGCAGGATTTTCACATCCCCGCCCCAGACCTTTAAACAAATCAAAAAAGACCTGAATATTCCTCCAGACAATGTTACCAGGCTTTGGTACGACAAGTGTGTCCCTCTGTTGGCAGAGATAGCTGGAGAAATTGGCTATGAAATCGATGTCAAAAAAATCAAACAAAAAGAGGATGAGGAATAATCATGACTAACACTACTGAACATTGTATCACAATTCGTTTTCATAAACAAGACTACGAGTTGGCGGAAAAATTCGCTGCTTCTCAACCGAATGCTGAGAAAAATCAACAAGTTTATCGCAATACTCTGGCTGTTTTAGCGGTGAACACTTTCGTGCAAGAATTACGTTATGAAACTGACTTGGATGCCGGGGAAAGTTGGCATCCGGTGCTCAGAATGTTTCACAATGTCGCGGATTTAGTCTTACCGGGAATTGGCAAGATTGAATGCTGTCCGGTTATGCTTGGAGAAACGGCGATTTCTCTGCCGGAAGTGCGCGAAAATCGGATTGCTTATCTCGCCGTTGGGTTTGCGGAACCTTTCGATAAAGTCAAACTTTTGGGGTTTATTCCCGCTGTGGAAATTGTGGATGAAACTGAAGCGATTTCTCTCACTAATCTCAAACCAATTGAGGAATTGTTGGATTATTTGGATCGGATTGAGTTGGCAATTCCGCTGTTGCAAGGTGAAATTGAAGAGTTGCTATCGGATTTGGCAGAAGATGACCCCGTACAAGCACAAGTCCGGGAGAAGTTGCAAAACAAATCTATTTCGGAAATTGTGGCAATTTTGAATGGAGTTTATCGCAGTAGTGAGAAATCTGACTGGGGATATGAAGGGGGGAAGGCTTTGGCGGGAAGTAGAAATCTATCTTTCTCAAGTCATAAATCTTCACCTGTTGAGAAGGTTTCAGATATGGAGGAGGAGGTGAAAGCGGAACTGAATCTGATTGCTGAAGAGTTGTTGGAAAAGTTATCTGAGATTTGGGGAGATGGTGATGATTTGTAGGCCCCCCACCGACTAAAGAAACCGGGTTTTTGGCCACATCTGCGGGTGGAAACGAAATATTGTCGTAAAAAACCCGGTTTCTGGGTTCCCACAAATCAACCCTAAAATTCATTACAATGAATCAATGGAAAATATCTCATTGAACAGATATGACTCAAAATAATTTACTGTCTCGCATCTCAATCGAATCGAATATCTGCTTTGGCAAACCTTGTATTCGCGGCCATCGCATTTGGGTTTCTCTGATTCTTGATTTTCTCGCTGGCGGCATGACTGTGGAAGAATTGCTTGAGGAATATCCGGGAATTGAACGAGAAGATATTTTTGCTTGCATTGCTTATGCGGCTGAGTTGGCAAGAGATTGTTATGTCGAAATTCCTGTTGGTGAAACAAAGGTAGTTGCAGGGTGAAGTTAAAACTTGATGAAAATTTGGGCAGCATTCGCGTTGTTTCGCTGTTACGTTTGGCGGGCCACGATGTTGCAACTGTACGGGAACAAAATTTGACTTCAACGGCGGATGGATTGTTAATTGATATCTGTCGGATGGAAGGTAGATGTTTGGTGACTTTGGATAGGGGGTTTGGCAATCGCCTCCGCTACAATCCTTCTGATTATTCTGGGATTGTGGTATTGCGTCTGCCTTCTCAAGCGAAACCGCAAGATTTGCAAGCGGCTGTAGAAATATTAATTCGCGGATTGGATGCGGCAGAAGTTGCGGGTAAATTGTGGATTATTCGAGGGGAACAGCTTTTGGAGTATCAGGCAATATCGGAAGATGAATCTGATTAAGAACTTACCAGAAATAGTGTAGGGTGCGTCGCTATCAACAATCTCGAAACAAAATCGAAAGTCTCACAGCGACGCACCCTACCAGATACCCACCAACTGAAGAAACCGGGTTTTTGGCCACATCTGCGGATGGAAACGAAATATTGTCGTAAAAACCCGGTTTCTGGGGCACCCATGCGTAATTCCTATAATTTTTCGGGAATTTTGCATAATTTCCCCCCAAATTGCCGATACATATATATACACACAATCAAAGGTAAACTCCAATGGATGAACAACGCCTCGCCGCCTATTACCAACTGATTCAAGCCCTGCTTGAGTGCCCTAACGGTGCAAATGATATTCTCAACGCCCATCGAGAGTTAGTTGATGCCGATTTTGTGCAAGTCATGGAAGCAGTGGCGGCGAATATGGCAGCAGAGGACGAATCCAATGCAGGTTGGTTGCAGAATCTGGCGGCTCTATTAGCAAATTATGTTAGCAATACGGCAACTCCTGAAGAGTATTTATCTTTCTTGATGGAGGTGTTGCAAGCAACGTCAGATAGTGGTGGAAATCCTGAATTTGTCTATCCTATTTTACAACAAAATTTAGACAAATTGAATTTGATTTTTGGTCAAATCTTACAAGGTTGGGCAAGATCCACATTCACGCAAGTTACCTCAGAACAAGCTGCATCCATCGCAGGAGTTATTTGCGAATTTGGCAACTTTATTCAGCAGTTTCCCCTGGGGCAGCGGGCATGGAATTTAGAAATAAGTATCGCCTGTTATACCGCAGCCTTACAAGTCTATAAGCGCGAGCATTATCCCAAACAATGGGCTGCGGCTCAAATTTGTTTGGGGACTGCCTATAGTGACAGAATAGCAGGAGTCAGCGCACAGAATATTGAAGAAGCGATCGCCCGTTATACCGCAGCCTTAGAATTCTCTAAGCGCAAGGATTATCCCGAACAATGGGCTACGGCTCAAATTTGTTTGGGGGTTGCCTATAGTCACAGAATAGCAGGAGTCAGCGCACAGAATATTGAAGAAGCGATCGCCCGTTATACCGCAGCCTTAGAAGTCTATAAGCGCAAGGATTATCCCGAATATTGGGCAAGTACTCAAAACAATTTGGGGACTGCCTATAGTTACAGAATAGCAGGAGTCAGGGCCGAGAATATTGAAGAGGCTATTTCCTGTTATACCGCAGCCTTAGAAGTCTATAAGCGCAAGGATTATCCCGAATATTGGGCAATGACTCAAAATAATTTGGGGGAAGCCTATACAAACAGAATAGCAGGTGTCAGGGCGGCGAATATTGAAGAGGCGATCGCCTATTATACCGCAGCCTTAGAAGTCCGTACCCGCGAGAATTATCCCGAAGATTGGGCAATGACTCAAAACAATTTGGCTGCTGCCTATAGTGACAGAATAGAAGGACTAAGGGCGGCGAATATTGAAGAAGCGATCGCCCGTTATACCGCAGCCTTAGAAGTCTATAAGCGCAAGGATTATCCCGAACAGTGGGCTACGACTCAAAACAATTTGGCGATTGCCTATAGTGACAGAATAGAAGGACTAAGGGCCGAGAATATAGAAGAGGCGATCGCCCGTTATACCGCAGCCTTAGAAGTCCATACCCGCAAGTATTATCCCAAACAATGGGCAAGGACTCAAAATAATTTGGGGAATGCCTATCGTAACAGAATAGAAGGAGTCAGGGCGGAAAATATAGAAGAGGCGATCGCCTGTTATCGGGAAGCCTTAGAAGTCTATAAGCGCGAGAATTATCCCGAAGATTGGGCAATGACTCAAAATAATTTGGGGAATGCCTATAGTGACAGAATAGAGGGAGTCAGGGCGGCGAATATTGAAGAGGCAATTTCCTGTTATCGGGAAGCTTTAATAGTCTATAAGCGCAAGGATTATCCCGAAGATTGGGCAATGACTCAAAATAATTTGGGGACAGCCTATAGTGACAGAATAGAGGGAGTCAGGGCGGCGAATATTGAAGAGGCAATTTCCTGTTATCGGGAAGCTTTAATAGTCTATAAGCGCAAGGATTATCCCGAACAATGGGCAATGACTCAAAATAATTTGGGGAATGCCTATAGTAACAGAATAGAGGGAGTCAGGGGGGCGAATATAGAAGAGGCGATCGCCTGTTATCGGGAAGCTTTAAAAGTCCGTAAGCGCGAGAATTATCCCGAAAAATGGGCAACGACTCAAAATAATTTGGGGACTGCCTATAGTGACAGAATAGAGGGTGTCAGGGCGGCGAATATTGAACTTGCGATCGCCTGTTATCGGGAAGCCTTAATAGTCCGTACCCCTACTGCTTTCCCTTTAGACTGCTTGCAATCGGGTAGAAACCTCGGCGATACTGCTTTCACTGCTGGCTTCTGGGATATCGCCATTGAAGGATTCGAGAAAGCAATTCAAGCAGTAGAAAAAAGCAGAAGTTGGGCAACTTCCGATAATATCCGCCAACAGATGATAGCAGAATCCATCGGTGTTTACGAAAAGGCAATTCAAGCTGCTGTCAACAACAACCAACTGGAAAAAGCGATCGAATATTGCGATAGAACCCGTGCTCAGCGGTTAGTCGATTTAATGCACAGCAATGACTTGTATGCTAAAGGCGAAATTCCGCCCGCAGCGAAAGAGTATTTACAGCAAGTGCAAAAGTATTTGGATGAATTTAAAGCGAAGCAGCAGCTAATTGACGCAGAAGTCGAACAACTCCGCAATCCATCTGAGGGGAATAAGGGATTAGCCAGTGTGGGGAGTCAGTCGCGGAGTCGGGCGGATACTTCTGCTTACACGAAGAAGATTCAAGAATTGGAAGGGGAGAAACAGCAAATCTGGGAAAACATCCGCCGTTTAGATCCGGTTTTAGCGGGACAAGTTCAAGTTGTGCCGATGCAGTTTGGGGCGATGCAGCAACTGATTGATAATTCCCAGACGGCGATTCTTTGTTTTTATACGACGGATGATGACACTCATATTTTTGTGATTTACAAGGATAAAGCGCCGCAGATTCACACTTGTCATGGAGAGGGTTGGGGAAGTTTTCAGAAGTGGATTCGTGAGGGTTGGTTGTCGCCTTATTTGGGGGATAAGAAAGCTTGGAAACATGGCATGGGTGAGTTTTTGTCTCAGTTGTCGCGGCGGTTGAAGGTTGATGAGTTGATTGGTAATTGTTTGGAGGGAATTCAGGAATTGATTGTGATTCCGCATCTGTATTTGCATCAGATTCCGCTGGCTGCGTTGCCGATTGATCCCCCCCAGCCCCCCTTAAGAAGGGGGGGGCAAGAAAACCCCCGGTTTCTTGGTGATAAATTCCTGATTCGTTATATTCCCAGTTGCCGAATTTTGGAGTATTGCCATCAACGCCCAACTATCGAATCGCCGAAATACGGGATTGTAGAAAATGCCACGGATGATTTGTACTTCACTCCTTTTGAGTGCGAACAAATTGCCGAAATTGTGACTGAATCTGAACGCTTAAAAGGAAGTCAACAAGCAACAGTCGCCACCTATCGAAAACTGGCCCAAAATGTGAATGTCATCCACTCCAGTCACCACGCTGTCTCGCGTTTGGACAATCCTTTAGAATCGCGCTTGTTTTTAGGGGATGGAAGTATCACGTTAGGGGAATTGATGACTCCCGGTTGGCGCTTGCCACAGTTATCAGATGTGTTTATGTCTTGCTGCGAAACTAATTTAGCTTCCACGGAAATCACCGATAATCTGCTGAGTTTGGGTACGGGGTTTTTGTGTGCGGGGGCGCGCAGTGTGGTGAGCACTTTGTGGGCGGTGGATGATTTTGCTACTTCGTTGTTTTCGATTTTTTACTATCAGTATCGTCGGGAAGGTTTGAGTCGCCCAGAGGCTTTGTGGCGGGCGCAGGTGCGGTTGCGGAGGATTTCGGGGGCGGAGTTGAAAGGGCTTTATCAACCGCAAATCGATCCGCTGCTTGAGAGGATTATTAAGGATTTAGCATCAAAATTGGCTGTGGTTCAAAAGGACAAAAAGGAGTTGAGATTGCGGCATAAATCCTACAATAAGGGGACGGATGAGTTTAAGAAGTTGGATCGGGAGTTGACGACAATAGTGAAGCAGGAGAATCAGATTCAGGATCGAAAGAAAGGATATGAAAGTTGGCAGGAAAATCTTTACACTATGTCAAATCCTTTTGCTGATTTGAGTTATTGGTCGGGGTTTATTTGTCAGGGTTTGCATTAATTTCTTTAGGACTCCCGCCGTAAAAATCAAAGAAACCCAGCTTAAATACCGCGTTTATCTCTTAGTCCGCGAAGGCGGACTTCGTTTGTGTAGACGCGGTTTCAACCGCCGAGTCTTCTTTAAAAATCCCCTTCATCTACTTGGAATACAGTCAATCCCAAGCCTCTCCACATATCAACAACTTGCTGGCGATCGTCCAAAACAAACTTAATGTTATACTTCCCATCAATATGCTGCCGATAAATTTCCTCTTTCATAATCGCATCCTTCCTCATATCTCCCGTTTTCCGCAGATGAATACCAGCATAATTCACCTCATACTGCTGCAACCATTTCTCAGTTTGAGGCTGACAGTCATCGGTTCTGCCCGAAACTACGATAATATTAACGCTAGACTGCCACTTGTGGATGGTATCTAAGACGGGCTGATTCGGTAAATCGCGATCGCACTTAGAAGCATCAAAAGGATTTCTACCATTCAAAAGCGATAAAGTACCATCCATATCCACAATAATTGCATCCGGCAAATCGGGATTATATTCCGGTGGCGAAACCAGAACCCGCACATACCTATTATACATCTTCATAATCACATCTTTGCCAACAGAATTGAGTCTTTTCAAATCCCGTTTAATACATTCCTCCACCGGAACTTGCAGGAAAGAATCATTAACTTCGACAACAGCTTGACCTTTGACCAACTCTTTAATATGTTCGATATGCGGGCCAAAATTAGTATCATCAACAATGACGTGTTTGCCACTTTCCAAAGCCATCAAAATAATCGTATCTCTCAACTGCACAATAAACTTTTCATTCGCCGGCGACCAATGAGCAGCATGAGCCATTTCTCGCAACAAATCTTTATTGCTACGAACCCATCTAGCAGGTTCAGACAGCAGCAACTCTCGCGCAAATTGAGATTTTCCAGAAGCTGGTAAACCGACAAGTACAATAACTCTTTTCATGGTAAATTGGTAATTGGTAATTGGTAATTTGGTTCGGTTGCTGAGCGAAGTCGAAGCACCTTGGTTCAGTTGCTGAGCGAAGCGTCGCCCTGAACCCTTCGACTACGCTCAGGGTACTGCTTGCGGTTGCTGAGCGAAGTCGAAGCACCTTCTTCTACAATCCCAAATGGATATAATCCAAGCCCAACAACTCCTCTATCTTATGAATAGTAACATCACGGAGAGCTTCTTTCACCCCCGCAACTCTGCGCGCCCGCAAGGAAAACAAAATCCCAGAATAGGGCAAATGTTTCACAGCAAACGCAAAATCTTTCTGCACTTCGATAGATTCATGCTGTCGGTAAACCTCCTCAATTTCTTGCACCAAAGATTGATATTTGTCCTTAACTTTTTGGTACAATTCAGTCCACTCAGGAAAATAAGCTAAAAACTCTTCCCCTTCATTAGTTAAAATAATCTCGATCATCCTGCGAGTTGAAAACCCTTCGCGCAGATGGGAAATCGCCACATATTGAGGAGACTTAACTTTAACTCGGTTAAAATTAGCATCGCAGATAATATATCCTTCCGAATCCATCGGGTCTAACTGCTGAGACGCTTCGATAACTTCTTTCCAGCTAGTCAAAGCATAAGATTTGACTAATTCCCATCCATATTTATTAGCCCAAGTAGTCGGCTCTGTTTCTAGCAATGTTTGAGTATTACGAACGCCGTGAAACACAATTTGATTGTTTTTTTGCTGGACAACTATTCGATTGTAAGGAGTCATCAACTCAAAGATAAAACATAGGTCGGTTTCTGACGGCAATTGATATCCCAATTCTTGCCAGACTTTCCAAAAAAGTTCCGCAAAGCTAAATCCAAAACCGTTAACTTCGCCTGCTGCGTCGGGAGTTCCGCTAGATTGCACTCTCCATTCTCCATTGTAAAAATAAAGTACAATTAGAGAACCATCGAGTTTTTCGTAAACTTTGGCGGTTTTCCAATCAATTGTAGTGGCGTGGCTTTCTCCGTAGTTAAAAAATTTGTCGTAGGGATAAGAAACTATCTGCCAATCTTGGGATGAATCTAAAATGATTCCCCGACACTGTTGGACTATTTTTTCGCCCAGCGGGGATTCTATCTGCGAGTATTTCAGACAGACGAGATGAGGATATTGCCGATCGCGCGTAACCTTGATATGATAAGTTTCGGACAAATTTTCTAATCCGTGCTGGCGTAAATACTCTTGCAGTTCCACGATGTACTCCTAAATTACTCGCCTTCTCTATATTATATATGACTGCATATTTTAGCAACTTTGTCAAGACAATATAAAAATATTTTTTTGCTGAAAAGCTATTATTGCTTCTGTATTTTGAATTATGGTTTTACCTAGGTGAATCCGGTTCTATGAACAACTGGACTGTTTCAATATCAAGGAAAAATACAGTGAACAAAAAATTATTAGTTTTGGCGACTTCTGCGTGTCTATTGACTGCTTTAGTACCTGCATCGGTAGTTTTTGGAGCCTCGGAATTGTCGCAGCGACAACCGGAAACACAACAACTTGCTCAAGCCGGTACTCCTGTTGCAGTCAATGAAATTTTGCCAAAGTTAAAAGGTAAAACGCAAGTACCAATTTTTATTCCCAGCAGTATTTCTGCTTCGCAAAAACTTTACTATCAAATCACGGCAAAAGCAGACAGCTATACGATTTCTATGGAGTATACAGCAGATTGTCGTGGTGCGGGAGCTTGCAGTTTTGGAGAAATTCGAGCTCAAAAAGGTGGTGAGTTTTCGACAAAAATCGAAGGGGTAACTAAGACGTTAAAAAATGTGCAACTTGCGGGGGGTATGAAAGGAGTTTTTCATAACGGTTGTGGGGCTTATTGCACAGCTTCGGTTGAGTGGAAAAGTCAGGGATTTCTTTATACCGTAGCAATTAAAAACGGACGGGAAGCTGATGTAATTAAGATGGCAAATTCGGCGATTCAAGCTGGGAAACGTTGAGTTTTGATGGGGTCTAGTTTGTGGAACAGGCCGGAAAGCCTGTTCTTGAAAATAGTAATAAATGCACTTTTTCCCATCTATGCCTCCACTAAAGGTGCATAGCAAGATTTCATGTCATAGTGAGAGATGATGTTCGTTGATTTTTCAGCAGTTTCTAATCCCTTGCGGGCGTTTAACCAAGGCATCTCTGAGTGTGTTAATTCTGCTAAATGTTTAGCACTTAATTCTCCATAAGCATTCCAGACTTCTTCGAGTACCTCGCTCTCATCTTCGTCAAATTCTTCATTAAAATTATTGGGAGATGGAATATCGCTGTACTTATAAGCTTCATACTCATGCCAAACATCACGAACAACTGGGCCGGAAACCCAAGCTTCAATATCTTGATAAAATAGTGGCTGGCTTCTAAATACTAAACTCCAAGCTTGGGCATAATATACGAGTTTTTGCAGCTTGAGAAGAGAAATTGTATCACCGACTTCTCGATCGACTCGGCATAAAAAGTAACCAGCTATCTCAATAGCACTTTTCATAGTTTTAATACGATCGCAATTTGATTGATTTACTTAGCATTGTAAGCTATTTCGTGTATTTCTACCAGTTGCGATCGCAAACAGCGCAATAAAAATTCATATCATGATTGATTAAAGTCCCCACCTGCGGTAGGCTAGATCAGGTGAATATATTGGCTCATTTCAAGCTCGATCTTATGTCTACAACCGCATCTGCTCCCTCACGAACCGTCCGCATCGGTTCCCGCAAAAGTCAACTCGCTCTAGTTCAAACACACTGGGTGCAAGCAGAGCTACAGAAACATTTCCCGCAACACACTTTTGAAGTCCACACGATGTCCACCCAAGGGGACATAATTCTTGATGTTGCCCTCGCTAAAATTGGTGATAAAGGACTTTTCACTAAAGAATTAGAAACGGGAATGCTGAACAATGAAACGGACTTTGCCGTTCATTCCCTGAAAGATTTGCCGACAAATTTGCCCGAAGGTTTAATTTTAGGATGTGTCACCGAACGGGAAAATCCTGCTGATGCTCTTGTCGTTCATGAAAAACACAAAGATAAGCAGCTTGACACACTACCAAAAGGTGCAGTTATTGGCACTTCTTCCCTGCGACGACTTGCTCAACTGCGGCATCATTTCCCTCATTTTGAATTTAAAGATATTCGTGGCAATCTAAATACTCGACTTGCTAAATTAGATGATGGTGGTTACGACGCGATTATTTTGGCAGTGGCGGGATTGGAAAGATTGGGTATGGCCGATCGCATTCACCAAGTTATCGCCCCGGAAATCTCCCTCCACGCCGTCGGACAAGGTGCTTTGGGCATCGAATGCCGCGCCGGAGATCCAGAAATTCTGGAAGTGATTAAAGCTCTGGAACACTCGGAAACTGCCCAAAGATGTTATGCTGAACGGGCTTTTCTGCGGGAATTGGAGGGCGGTTGTCAAGTACCGATCGGTGTCAATACCAAAATTGAAAACGGTCAATTAACTTTAACCGGAATGGTATCTAGTCTAGACGGTTTGCGCTTGGTGAAAGATACTGTTAGTGGCGCAGCAGAAACTGCTGAACTGCTGGGGATTGACCTCGCGCACCGCTTGCGTGCCCAGGGAGCTAGTGAAATTTTGGAGGAAATTTTTAGGGAAGTTCAACGAGGCTCTTGAACTTTTCAATAGCTCTATTTTTTACGGTTTTAGACGCGAATTATCGCCTTTTGTACAATAAAATCATTGGCGATTCGCTTTGGCAAAACAGGTACATTAGCAGTCTGCTTGTAGATTTTAGATGGGAGTTTTAAATAGGACTTAGACCCTGGATTTATGAAACCCGGATTCTTCTATATCAGGTCGTAAAATCAACGATTTTTTCTAGAAACCGGGTTTCTCTGCGTCAGTCTTAATAACAGTAAACATCCGAGCAGAAATCTACAATCAAACAGCCAAGATCAATCAATCTATTTCAGGGAAAGGCAACATATGAGCGTTCGGGAAACTCAATTAAGGCTAGAATTGGCAAAGGTTCAGCAACTTTATCGCAAAATGCAGGCAGATAAAAAAGCTTTGCAGCAGCAATTGAAAGAGTTCAAAACTCAGACTGGCAACTTTTCTGATGTAGTTGAGCAAGTTTTGCCGTCTGTAGTTTCAGTTTATGTGATGGATTGGGATACGGGAGAAGAAATTTCTTCGGGTAGTGGTTTTTTTGTAACGCCGGACACGATTGTGACTAACTATCACGTTGTGGAAGATATTGCTGATGAGGATTATTTCTATGAGGAAGATGAAGTCGAACAGGTTTTAGTGGAAACTAATGACGGCAAGTTGAGAATGGCTGAGGTGATATTTACTGGTAATGCGGAAGAGGATTTAGCCTTGCTGTTGATTACTGGTTTTGTGCTCGATCCGAAGACTGGCGAACAAGTAGAATCTCCTGAAGAATATCCTCCTTTAGAGTTGTGTTTTGATGTGAAAGTGGGCGATCGCGTAATTGCTGTGGGAAATCCTTTGGGACAGTTGGCTGCTGCTGTAAGTCAGGGGATTATTAGTGGAATTCGGGAACCGGAGGAGTATGAGGAAGGTGAGGATGATGAGGATGATATGGCTGAGGTGAAGGTGTTAGAAACTGATGCGTCGATTAATCCGGGAAATTCTGGTGGCCCGTTGATTAATATGGCCGGTCAAGTGGTGGGGGTGAATACGTGGGGATTGGAAGATGCTGATAGTTTTAATTTGGCGATCGCCTCCATCGCCCTGGATGACTTTTTAGCAGGTTTTGAGGAGACTTTTGAGGATGATTCTGATGATTAGTTGGTAGTTATTGGTGATTTGTCAAAAGGGCGATCGCACTTTTTGTCACCCTAAATCTAGGTAGATTGGCGGGGATGGATGGAAAGGGCGATCGTTCTTTTTTGCAGATTATATGGTGATTCGCTATGGAGTAAGTGGTTGGGGGTTATTCCTTGGGTGGGGGCGGGTTTATTAAGATTGTTTGTGGGTGATAAAAATTGTCGGTGAACCCGCCCCTACAGGTACGATATAGTTATCATGACCAACAAGCAACAACCAATAATATTGTTGACCGTTGCATCGGAATGATTTAACCGCAGAGAACACAGAGAACACAGAGGGAGAGAATAGAGAGATGAATAGTTAAGATGCTACCGGATTTGATATAACAAATAACCAATAACAAACAACCAATAACAAACAACCAATAACCAATAACCAATAACAAAGTTTAATTACTTTGTTCCAAAAAAGTTTGGACTCGACCGTTGGGCCGCAGAACAACTCGAATTCTGGGGGGAGTGCCATTAGAAACAGCAGAAACAAAAGGCTCACCGACTAAAGGCATATTTGTGCGATCGATATAATCTCCTGCTGCCTTTCCCATTGGCATAATATTTTGGATAGACCCTGTTTCATCTATCTGCAAACTGTATTCCAAAGTTTCTTGCATACCTTCTGGCGGCTTCCAGCGTTGCTCAAAATAAGTTTTCGCTTCAGAAACTTGGGGGATTGTATCAAATAAAGTGCGATTTGCTTTGCTCCCACTTGCTACTTTGTTGTTGTCTGACTCAGTTTTGGGTTGAGCATCCTCAAGGGGTGGTAGTTCCGTACTGCTTGGGGGAACAATCGGCCCGATGGGACGAGGGATTGATTCTTGGGGCTCAATTGGGAGCCGCGAAGCAGATAGGGAGGGCGGCAGGGGTGGCGCTGCGGTGGGCCCTAGCCTGGGTGGTACGGGGGGAGCTAGTCTCTGTGGCGCCCGTGGGGCGGGGGGGAGTGCATTGGGTGCTGAGGGTGGCTGGGAAGGGGCAGAAATTGGCAGTTCTGGGGGTGCGGGAATGGTGATTATTTGCCCTTGAGGATTGGGTGCTGCATTGGGTGCTGCATTTGGTGCGGCATTGGGTGCGCTGTTGTTAGGTGGAAATAGCACGGCGGGCTGCTGGATGGGGCTGGGTTTGTTAATGGCGGGAGTTGGAGAGGCGGCGATGGGGGGTAAGCTGGGACTGGAGGATGGGTTGCTGTTGAGGGGCGGGGGCGGCAGGGGTGGCAAGGTTGGTGTGGCTGAGGGGGTTGGCGCTGGGGGCGTTGGTGTTGCTAGGGTCGGACTGGGAGACACCCCTACGGCTAGGTTGGGCTGGGGAGTTGGGCTGGATGCTTGAGTGCCGGGGGCTGAGGCGATTTCTGCCGATCGACTCTGCTGAAGCACTTTGATGACACCTGTGGTTAAACCGACGCTGGCTACAACCATTGCAGCCACTTTGACCCAAGGTGAGGCCAGGGGGCGTTGGGGCGATCGACCGAGGTTCGGGAGTGCCATCACCTCGCTGCTATATTGATCCAAAGCTGTGGCTAAGTCAAACAGTTGGACGGTACTCAAGGGAACTACCGGCCCGGATTCTGCCACTGTCAAAGAGCCTAAGAATAAGTTGTGGGAGAGCAGGCCGCGGGGTTTCAAGTGGGGATGAACCGGAATATCCGCATTTTTTTGTGCCTCTGAAGAGTTTGACTCAAAAATTGTTGTTTCTGAAGGGTTTAAAGATTCACGCAGGATGACGGCGCTGCGGGCTGGTGCTGAGTCGGTTTTCCCCAGGCTATCCTTAGCTTCAGATGTGAGGCTGGTTTCCCAAGGGCGGGATTCGCCCAGAAAGTGTTGAATGTAGAAGTTGACTGCTTCGTGGAGGGCTTCTAGTTGCAGCCGATCGCCCTTGAGAGTAACGTGTTCGGTATCTGGCAGTCGCGGATCGTCGAGTCGCAGTTCAAAACTCAGAGATTTCAACACGGGTTTGCCCGCCCAACGAGATAGGGGCGAACTTTTAGCTGTAATTTCCAGCGTGCAAGTGGGGGGCGTGTACCGTTTTAGAACCATAAAAGAAAGGAAGAAGGAAGAAGGAAGAAGGAAGAAGTCACCCCCCCCTGCCCCCCCCCTAGGGGGGAAATTCAGGAAGAAGAAGGAATTCTCGTTACCAGGCTCTGCCTGGTAACGCAGATCCGGAGGCTCTGCCTCCATTTCATGAGTTTATACTTAATTTTTAGCCCGATCGAGCAGAGCTAACCAGAGGCGACGGTGGCCGCCGGGACTGCTGTAAAAAAGTAGATCGATCAATAGTTTGAGGGCTAAATTGGTTAGTTGTGCGCCGGATAAGTTTTCTGCATCTTCCATGCGATCGCCATAAGTATTACTGAATCTGTCGATATAATCTCCCAGCAAAGCGACGGTGTGAGGTTCGCGATTTTGCTCTGCCATTTGTTCTAGCAGTGCTACAGCGCGACGGATTAAGGCTTGGTGCTGTTTTGCCAAATGACAGCTAATCAAAACCAGCGATCGGGCTTCTTCCACATCCAGTTTTTTCCGTCCCCCCTGGCCTTTCCGCAGCGGGTTAGACTGGCGTAGTCGCCATAATGCCACGCGATCGGCCACCATTGACTCTAAATTCAGTTCGACTGCCACCTTGAGTATTGCCTCCGAGCCAATCCCCGCCAGTGCCTCTAGGGCTAACAGCACTAAATCCAGTTGAGATTTAATGTTGTCCAACTGGGTAGGTTCTGGTGCTTTTTGGGTCAATTCTTCCCAGTTGGGAGATGTGCCCGCTTCGTTGGTGGGAGTGGAGGACTTTACGATCGAGCGCATAGCTTCAGCATTGAAAATTAAGACAGGTTCAGGCTGGATCTCTAACAGTGTGCGGTGATGGCGCTTGTGACCAGCATCGCAAAAACAACTCTGTTAATTTTGATCCACACCCATGAGCTTTGATTCCGGTAGCCCTGACTGTTAGACGGAATTGCGAGTTGCAAAGTTGCGTTTTTAAGTGCGATCGCCCGAAACAAGCCCATAACCAAAATTTCCCCCCAACTATGCTACTCCACAGAGTGACCAAAATCAAATCAGTGTTTTGAAGCGATCGGGACCTATATCAATCCAAAGATTCTAGCTATCTCGAATGCTACTTATAGTCTGTCGCTACTTATAGTCTGTCAGATTATAGTTGTCGTTGCTTAAGCTGGCGCAATCTATGGATATTACGGAGCAATTTGGCAAAAAAGTTAGACATTTCAGAAAGCTCAGAAATCTTTCCCAAGATCAGCTTGCAGAACTATCTGAATTACATCGTACTTATATTGGCTCAGTTGAACGAGGTGAAAGGAATATAACGCTGCTTAATGCAAACAAAATAGCCAAGGCATTATCCGTTAGTTTAGCTGAACTGGTAACTGATGATGACTGAAAAAAAACTAGAGCAAATTTTAGCAAGATACCAAAATTCATTTACCGAGAAAGTTTACACAGAAGAGAATGAAGAACACGATATTTTAATGGATGTGTTTGGTATCTCTCCCATAATAAAAAAAGAAAATAAGCAATATTGGGGACGTGAGTTAGGAATGTGTTGGCAATTGTTAGTTACGGAAACCTGCAAAGCATATTGCAGTAGTTTTCAGCCAGCATTTAAAGTGGGAAGTGATGAGCCGTGCGATCTGATTGTTGATGGGTACGCGATCGATACAAAATATCGTATTGGCTCAGGAGATTCTGGAACACTGAAAAAGTTCAAATCCTATGGCCCACTACTTCGTACTCATAATTACGAGCCAGTTTTTTTAATACTTAGACAAGATAATTTGCCCGCAGCTATTACAGCCTGCCAAGTAGGGACTTGGAGAGTTTACACTGGCGATGCTTCGTTTGATTTTATACAAACAATAAGTGGGTTTGATTTAAAGTCATTTCTTACTGAAAGAGTGGGAGAATTCCCTGTACACCGCTGAAACTATCTAGGCGCTTGTTGATAATTTCTATGTAATCAGGTACTATTTCAATGCCAACATACCTAATGCCAAATTCTTGCGCCGCCACTAATGTAGTTCCCGATCCTGCGAAAGGATCGATTAGAATAGAATTTTCCAAACGCGGTACAAATATTTCGACCAGTTGTCTCATGAGAGCGATCGGTTTAACCGTACAATGGACGTTAAACTCCTCGGTTTTCTCACGCTGTATACCTTCTAAAATATTTGACTGAAAACCACCAAACCGATCTTTAGTATAAAATAGACCAGTACCATACTCCTGTAGAGTTTCCAAATAATTATTGACCAGTGGTTTTTGAAGTACGCAGATTGCTTCCCATTCATTTCTCAGACAACTGTGCCAACCATCCCATTTTTCAGGATTTTCATATCCTTTTTTCTCGAACTGTTGTTTGATATTGACACCTTTAGGAATACCACTCGATCTTTTATAAACAAGCATATCTCTCGCATAGAAACCAGCATTTTCAAGGGCTACTTGTACGTGAGCAACAGTTCGCGTGCTGTTGAAAACTAAAACTGTTGCACCCGGTTTGCAGATCCGAAAAAGCTGCTCACCCCAATCAAAGCACCACTTTTCATAATCCAGAGTGTTGTTACGATTCCTTTGATACCATTTTTCGTTTCTGACTCCACCTGCTAAACCACTGCCATAGGGAATGTTTTTAACAAGGGTTTTACTTCCCTTGCCATTGACTTTTTCAATACGTCTTTGAATTTCCGAGTCATCCCATTTATGACCAATAAATTCATAATTATAAGGTGGGTCAGTGATACACGCAGAAATATAATTTTCTGGCAATGTCTTCATCACTTCACGACAGTCGCCAACCAAAACTTCATTTGAGGGAGTTTTTTTCATTAATCAGGCAGTTTACTCAACTGAGAACTCAAATTTCAATTATGCCACATTTGCAGTATCTAGCGAGTATAAATGAGTTGTGAAACTCTCTTCTCTTTCCGAACTTCGCGTTCTTTGCGTCTTCGCGGTTCGTTAAAAAAAAAATCACAACTCATTTACACTCGCTATAGGCAGTCCCAATCATAGATTCAATCCAGCTTGTTTTGCTGCCTACAAACCTATAATCAGTAATCCACCAGAAACACCTCAATCCTGACTACTTCAAAAATGCGATCGTCACACCTCCACCTCCCTCTTTTTGACTAGCCAACTCATAGCGAGAAACCTGCGGATGAGTGTCCAGAAATTCGTGAATACCCCGTCGCAACTGTCCCGTACCTTTGCCATGAACTATCCACAGCACTCCGTATTCAAAGGCTTTGGAAAGAGCTCTGTCTACTTCAATTTCCGCATCGGAAACTCTCGCGCCTCGCAAGTCGATCGTATTATTAGCAGTCCGAATGGCGATTTCAGGATTGGGTTTCGCAACTTCCGACTGAACTTGTTTCGCCTTAGCAGTAGCCTGTGCTTGGGCGGCTATCTTGGCTAATTGGGCTTTGGTTTCAGGTTTTTGACCATCGAGGGATTCAATTTCTGCTAGTTTGACTGTCATTTTCATAATCCCAAACCTGACGCTCAATTCTTCGTTAGCGTCTGGCCCGCTGAGAACTTCGGCGGTTTGGCCCAAGCTGGGAATGCGGATGCGATCGCCCACTTTTGGCATAAAACCCGGTTTCGGTTTCGCCGGTTCCTTCCGCGATGGTAAGTGTTTGGCGGAAATTTGATTTAAGGTTTCCGTCGCAACTTGAGCATTTTGAGCCGTTTGGTCGCCAGATTGTAAACGACGAATGATTTGAGCAATTTCTGATTTTGCCGTGCCTATTGCCTCATTTACCGCCACTTCCTGAGCTATTTTTAGTTCTCGCTCCCTTTCTTTCAAAGCTGCTGCTTTTTCAGAAACTTCTCGGTGCAGTTGTTCGGTTGCGTGCAGTAGTTGAGTGGCTTCTCTGGCTTTGGTTTCCTGTTTCCGCCGCTGGGCTTCGAGTCCAGCAATTACTTGATTGACATCTTGAGACGCTCCGCCAACATAGGTTTGAGCTTCTGCAACTATTTCTGGTAGCAAACCGAGTCTTTTGGCAATGCTGAGGGCGTTGGAACGTCCGGGAATTCCCCACAGTAGCCGATAGGTTGGCTGCATGGAACTATCGTCAAATTCCACTGAGGCATTTTCAAAGCGGGAGTCTTGATATTTGAGGGCTTTGAGTTCGCCAAAGTGGGTAGTTGCGACTGTTAATAGGGAGTTTTGGGCGAGGTATTGCAACAGGGCGATCGCCAATGCACTACCTTCTGATGGATCAGTCCCCGCTCCTACTTCATCTAGCAAAACTAAAGATTTGGGAATGGGGAATTGGGAATGGGGAATTGGGAATGGGGATTGGGGAATTTGTAATTTAGGTTTGAGGATTGGGAGAGCAGAAACAGCTATCTGTGTCTCAGTGAATTCCCCCTCCTCCTGTGGGGAATTGGGAATTGGGAGGTTTGAATTTTCTGCCTCTGGGGCCTGCGATTTATTACCTAAAACTGCTAAGATGCGGCTGATGCGACGAATATGACCACTAAAAGTAGACAAACTTTGCTGCAAAGATTGTTCGTCACCAATATCTGCCAAAATGTTGTCGAACCACGGCAATTCTACAGGTTCGCGGGCGGGAACAAACATTCCTGATTTTGCCATTAAAGCTGCTAATCCCAAGGTTTTGAGGGTGACAGTTTTGCCGCCGGTGTTGGGGCCGGTGATGGCGACGACGCGAATGTGCGGTGCGATGGTTAAATCGATCGGCACTACTGGAAAGCCTTGTTCGTATTGCTGTTGCCAAACTAACAGGGGATGGCGCAACTGGCGCAGGGTGATTTGCGATCGCAAGTTGGGAATTTGTACTTTGGGGTTTTCGGAGTTTTCGGAGTTTTCTGCCTCTGCTATTTCTCCCTTGTTTGCTGCTAATTCTGTATTGCCCAATTCAATAAAATTAGGTGGATTTGCTTCTAGCCAAAAGCCGTAACGCGCTTTGGCTGTGGCTAAATCTAAAGTTGTCACTACCACCAACAATCTATCTAAGTCTGGTTTGACTACTGCTACTTGCTCCGTCAGAGCGCGGCGAACTGCTTCTTCTTCGACTTGTTCTTGTCTGAGAAATTGCCGCATCTGGTTGTTGAGATTTACTGTATTGTGGGGTTCTACATACAGTGTCGCGCCGCTGGCTGAGGAGTCGTGAACGATGCCCGGTATTGCATCTTTTTGGGGAGCTTTGACTGGAATTACAAAGCGCGCGTTTCTTTGGGTAATTACTTGTTCTTGGACGGCATTGGATTGTCGCTGCAAAATTCCTTGTAGTATTTGATAAATGCGATCGCGCAACTGTCGTATTTGAACTCTAATTCCTGCTAACTTAGGAGTGGCTCGATCGGCTACTTGGGCGCGATCGTCTATACACCGATGTATTTCTTGTTCGATTTCAGGATAAGTCCGTAATTGAGCAGCCAAATCCTTGAGTGTCGGCACATCTGGCTGGCTGTCAATGATGCGGCGCAATTGCCTCGCTCCCGCCAGGGTGGTAGCAATCGCCAGCAATTCTTCACCACTGAGCAAACCTTGAAGTTCCGCTCGTTGCAGGGAAGTACCGATGTCTTGGATGCCTTCAAAAGCCAAACCACCGCCGGGACGGTTATCCAACTGATAAGCTTCCTGAGTTTGAGCTAGCAATTCTGCTGTTTCAGCTTGAGTTGCTGGGATTTGGAGGTCGAGGGCGGCGGCGACACCCAGTTTGGTGGCCGCGAAGGTAGCCAAGTGCTGACACAAGCGCGACCATTCTAATAGTTCGAGTGTTTCGGATTGAATCAAAGTTGACGGGTTGTTGGTAATTGGCATTCCCAGGCGCTGACCGAGAAGGGTTATTGACGATAATATCAATTAATTTTAAAGTTTTTTGGGGTTTCCTGGGGTAGTTATTGGTAATTTTTGGTAACATTTAATTATTTTAATTTTAAATATACAGTGATAATTCGGGCTGTTGTATCCTGAAAGGTAATTTGTGGAGCTGGTGTTATGGGAAAGATTTTGGCGATCGCGGATGCTCTGACTTTGGAAGTCCTCCAAGAGTGCCTCTCAGGGGAGGGACATCAAGTAATAGTCGCGCCTGATGCTCAGTCCGGGTTAGATTTAGCTGAGCAAACCTCCCCAGATTTGGTAATTTTTGATGGGACTTCACCTCAAATTGAGTGGTTAGATTTGTACCGGATGCGGGCGGGTAACTCAGAATTTGGTACCATTTATGTGATTTTGCTGGCTGCATCAGACCAGTTTGACTCCACAAAATTAGATGTGCTAGTGGACGATTTTGTGCTGCAACCCATAGTTAAGCAGGAATTGTTGGGGCGGGTACGAGGTGGTTTTCGATCGCGCCAGTTGAGGGCACAGTTGGAGCGATCGCACCAAGAATTGCAACAGTTCCACCATCGGATTATAGAAAATGAAAAAATGTCTAACCTGGGGGAATTAGTATCTGGCATTGCCCACGAAATTAACAATCCGATTACTTTTATTTACAGCAATCTGACTCACATACAAACTTACGCTACTGATTTGATAGAACTCTTGCGAATGTATCAAAAACAGTTAGTTAATCCTAGCCAAGAGATTCTGCAAAAACAACAAGACATGGATGTGGAATTCCTGCTGGATGATTTCTTGAAAATTGTCAGTTCCATGCGCACGGGGAGCGATCGCATTCGCCAAATTATCTTGTCGGTACAGGAATTTTCCCGCAGCGATCGCTCCGGTTGGCAATTATTTGACGTTTCCGACGGTTTAGAAAATACTCTTTTACTATTGCAACACCGCTTACCTGCTCGCGAAGGCAGGCGCGATATCAAGGTGGTGAAGGACTACGGCAATTTGCCACAAATTGAGTGTTATGCCGGTCAACTAAATCAAGCTTTTCTGAATATTATGAGTTATGCGATCGATGCTTTGGAAGAGTCTAGTCAAGAATTGAACGAGTCCGAAGCAATCAACTTTAAACCCGTGATTTTGATTCGCACTCAGGTGGTAAGTGGTCAGCGCATTGCCATTGAGATTGCTGATAATGGCATCGCCATGAGCGAAGAGATAAAAACCCAAATTTTCGATCGATTTTTTGTTACGAAACCTGCCATGGATGCCAGCACCATAGGACTTGCTATCAGTTATGACATAATTGTCGAGCAGCACAAAGGGGAATTGAAGTATTTTTCCCAAGCGGGTAAAGGTACTCAATTTCGGATCGAACTACCCCAGCGACACAGTTAATTAAAAATCTCCACAAAAGCCAGTTATTGAACAGGCTTTGTTTTGCAAATATTCCTAGGGGTGAAGCATGACCGCCGACAATTTATTAGTGATAACCAGAGATTTACAGCGGTCATGCTTCGCCTATGCAAAATCGGGATGCTTCCGGGCTAATTCAGTGCGAGTGCCACTAAAATATGTTTTCATATTATATCTTCAAATCCGAGCCTCAATATTTAGGTAATGTAAAATTTTGTATATCCTGGGGCAAAAAATCCAAAAATAGGAGATGCTAGATATTAAGAACTACGCAAAAACAAATTTTAATTAGGTAATAAAATGGTAATAGCAGCACCAGTTCTATCGGGCAATCAGTCGATTTTTCAAGCTCGTTACGACAACTTTATCGGTGGGAAATGGGTAGCACCAGTCAAAGGAAAATACTCAGAAAACCTGTCTCCCATTACCGGAAAACCAATTTGTCAAATCCCGCGATCGACCGCCGAAGATGTAGAATTAGCCCTAGATGCCGCCCACGCAGCGAAAGACAACTGGGGTAAGACTAACCCCGCAGAAAGGGCGCGGATTATACACAAAATAGCCGATCGCATGGAAGAAAACCTCGATCGCCTAGCCATCGCCGAAACCTGGGACAATGGTAAACCAATCCGCGAAACCACATTAGCAGATATACCACTGGCGATCGACCACTTCCGCTACTTCGCAAGCTGCATCCGAGCTCAAGAAGGGTCCATCGGCCAACTCGACGAAACCACCGTCGCCTACCACTTCCACGAACCCCTAGGCGTCATCGGACAAATCATACCCTGGAACTTCCCCATCCTCATGGCCGCCTGGAAACTAGCCCCAGCCCTCGCCGCCGGAAACTGCGTCGTCCTCAAACCAGCAGGCCCAACCCCCGCCTCAATCCTAGTCTTAATGGAAATCATCGCCGACTTAGTACCAGACGGCGTAATCAACATCGTCAACGGACCAGGTGCCGAAATCGGCAAAACCCTAGCCACCAGCCGCCGCATCGCCAAAGTCGCCTTCACCGGCGAAACCACCACCGGGCGACTAATCATGCAATACGCCTCTCAAAACATCATCCCAGTAACCCTAGAATTAGGCGGCAAATCCCCCAACATTTTCTGTGAAGACATCTGCGCCAAAGACGACGATTTCCTCGACAAAGCCATCGAAGGATTTGTGATGTTCGCCTTCAACCAAGGAGAAGTTTGCACCTGTCCCTCTCGCGCCTTAATTCACGAATCAATCTACGACCAATTTATCGAAAAAGCCCTCTCCCGCATCCGCCAAATCAAACAAAACAACCCCTTAGACTCCACAACAACCCTAGGCGCACAAGTATCCATCAACCAAATGGAAAAAATCGCCGAATACATCAAAATTGGCCATGCAGAAGGCGCCGAATGCCTAATTGGCGGCGAAAGAAACATCTTATCCGGCGACTTAAAAGAAGGCTATTACTTCCAGCCCACAGTCTTTAAAGGTGACAACAAAATGCGGATTTTTCAAGAAGAAATCTTCGGACCAGTATTAGCAGTCACCACCTTCAAAGACGAAGCCCAAGCCTTAGAAATTGCCAACGATACACTCTATGGTTTAGGCGCAGGAGTTTGGACTCGCGACATCAACGCCGCCTATCGCATGGGCCGCGCCATTCAAGCCGGTCGCGTCTGGACAAACTGCTACCACCTCTATCCAGCCCACGCAGCATTCGGCGGCTACAAATCATCGGGAATCGGCCGCGAAAACCACAAAATGATGTTAGACCACTACCAACAAACCAAGAACTTGTTAGTAAGTTACAGCCCCAAAGCTTTAGGTTTCTTCTAAAATTTTAAAGTCCAGAAAGGAAGAAGCAAAAAAGACCAACTTAAAAAATTACTCAACTCCTTCTTCCTCTCTGCCCTCTGCGCCCTCTGCGCCCTCTGCGGTTAATAAAAAAAAGCTAATTCAAAAACGAAATAAAACTGCTAAACAAACAGACTAAAATGGAAACAATCGCCAAAGTCACTGCCACCCAAACAGCCTTAAAATTAATCAACTATCTCAAAACCCAACACGGAGAATTGATGTTTCACCAATCCGGCGGCTGCTGCGACGGTAGTTCCCCCATGTGCTTTCCCAAGGGCGAATTGATAGTTGGTGATGTGGACGTATTACTCGGCGAAATAGGCGGTTGTCCTTTCTATATCGCAGCACAGCAATACGAATATTGGCAACATACGCAGTTAATTATAGATGTAGCATCGGGACCAGGAGGCAGCGATTTTTCCCTAGAAGGGCCGGAGGGAGAACGTTTTATTACTCGTTCCCGCTTAGCAAGTCAATGCTAATTAAGTTTGGTTAGCCTCATTTTGGCACTATAGCAATCTTATTTCTCTTGAACCGCAGAGGGCGCAGAGGGCGCAGAGAAAGAGGCAGCCGACACATAATATTTATCTTGACAAATTAGCCGTTTTTTGCTAATTGTAATTTGTTTAGGGCTGACGCAGTTCTTCAATAAATGAGATGCCATCAAAAACGCCATCTTTAAAAGCTTGAGTGCTACGAACTCGGTGATTTTCTGCCAGTAATGTCATTGTTTCCATAAAAGTAATCAGTGCGTTATCTTGGGTTTTTGTGGCGCGAAAGCAGATTGTTTCTTGGCCAGCATCCCACGCAATCGCCGCAAAATCTGAATAACTGCTAGAAAATAGTTTCAGAATTCTATTTTCAAATTCACCTTGAAAGTTTAGCTGGAGGCGAGAACCATCTGAGTATTCATAATTATTAACTTGTCGGTAGTGACTTCCCTCAATGGAGATGGTAAAATTACCGAAGAAGCTGCGCAGAAAATGTCCACGAGTATCGGTTTTAATATACTCTCCTTTCCACGTACCGAGATGGCGCGTAAAAATTTCAGGAACTTTGTCTAAATCGGGAGGGTTGATAGGGCTGATGATATAAAGAAGTTGGCATAAATTCCTCTACCGCGTACATACACAAAAAAGTTTCCTTCTGGACAGAAGCTATTGTCTTCGACTATTCCTCGCCAGACGATATCGCCTAAATAAAACAATTCTACGCCTGGAACGATAAATTGACGAACTTTGGAGACGATTCCATCAGCGCCAATTAATAAGTCACCTTCCCACTGGGTTCCATCTTTAAAGTGGGCGATCTCGCTAGAATCGGTTTGGGCGATCGAGGCTAATTCTGCATTAAAATGAATACAGCCAGGGGGTAACTCATCGAGGAGGGCTTCTAGAATGGCTTTGCGGTGTACCAGCATTCCTGGGAGTTCATTTTCCTCATAGGTGACTGGTTCGGAATTGATGACACCGCCGCGCAGGTTGCGAAACTAGAATACTTTGACCGCATCGCCGGAGTTAATAATTTTTTGGGTTACTTGATGGTTTCCCCGATGCAGTGCTTCCATACCTGCTTGTACGATCAGAATACCACATCCATCGGTGCGCGGATTTGGTGCTTTTTCAAATAACGTAACTTGAAACCCTTGTTTAATCAGCAAAATCGCCAGATAAACTCCCGATGTTCCTGCGCCGATAATACCTATCCTGCTGTTTAAAGAAACCATCTGTACCTCTTGTGATTTAATCAGGAAGTCGTTAGTTATTAGTTATTAGTTATTAGTTGGTTGCAAGGCCCAATTCCCAAGGCCCAAGGCCCAAGGCCCAAGGCCAAACTCTTCTCTTTAACTAATTTAAGCTTTCGCATCAGTAATTAAAGCCAATTCGATTTGGTCTTCAGCGGTTTGACTCACTTTTGCGTGTAAACCTGGACCGAAAAAAGTAGCTATTTTTGCCTGTTTTTCTTCCCAGAGTTCGATCGGGATTAAGGGGGAATGAAACTCTAGAATTAATCCATAGGCACCATCGAGAGAAACTTCCCGTAACCCTCGCAGCATCGGTCTTTCCTCGTCGGTAGGGGCCAAACCCAAGCGTTCCAGAGCATCATCCAAGTGAGCCGGTTGGCCGTAACGAAATCGGGTAACATCTTTGCGAACTTGGTTTTGAGTCTCCGTGGCCTGGTGTTCTCTCAGGAGTTGAACTTCAGGAGTAGTGGGTTCGCTAAACTCCGCAGGTTCGAGTTCCGCAGCTTTGAGGGCTAAACCCCCCAGCAACAGTGGAATACCATAAAAAAAACCCGCCAGATTCAGAGTCGGTCGGTCTGTGAAGTAGGCGCCGAAACCGACTGCTGCTAAAATAAAGCCCACAACTAAGGCTAAGTTTGCTAAAGAAATTTTACGGAACATATCAGTGAGGTAGTTAGCTGCAAGCAATAAGATACTTTTATTATTATCAGTCAAAAAGTCTTGAATAAATTCAAAATTTTACACAAAATACCTGCAAAAACTGCTAAGCTCTAAGAGCGCGGGCTCAGATACATCCCACATCTGGTCTCTAGCTTCAAAAAAATTCTCCCGATCGACTTGTCGCCAACACCTGTAAATATCCGTGTTCATGGTGTGTCTTTGTTTCCAGAAGGCGATCGATATCACCAGTATCATTAAATTATATAGATTTGGGTTGCGATCGACCCTCTTGCCCTTTTAACCAATTTTTTAGACATGATAAAAGACGAAGACAAACAAACTCCTGGAGCAAGCAAGTCAGTTCTAGAGCAGATTAACTCGCTCAAGCGCGAAGATGAAAGACTTTACAACATCTTAGCCATAGATGTCTGGGCCCTAGCCAAGACAATGGATGAATATCAACCAGGGTTTTGGGCCGCGTTTATGAAAAATCGTGAAAAAGCCCTCAAGCGATTTTTAGCTGAAATGATGAAAAACAAGACCACAGATAGCAAACGTCCTCCTTTTTTGCGCTGATGTTCGCCAACTCTGGTGTTGCCGGCGCTAGGGTAGTGGGGGCCTAAAACTTCAAGTTCGTTGCTGAATTTGAAATTTATAGAAAAGGCTAATTGAGGGAAAAATAGCCAGAAAATTCCTATATTGATGGAGTAAAAACGCAACATTAATGGCTATATACTAGACAAGGTTAGAGATTTTGTTGTAAAATACAGAGATTCCAACCAATTCAATGTCATGGAATGTTTGAGGTTGATTTGGGAAGAATAACTACAAGAAAAATGCTGGTAATGTATAGTAAATAAGGGAAAAAACCATGGATGCACAAACAATCAAAGAGCGGGTAGCAGAAATCGAGAGCAAGCGGGAATCGCTAGTGCGACTACTAGATAGAACCGATTTGGGTGCCTTGAGAATAGATGTGAGTCAGGCGATAGAAGAAATTGATGATTTGTTAGAAGAATTCAAACGCACTTTTAGTTAAGGGGAATTGGGGATTGGGAATGGGGAATTGGGAGTTGGGGATTGGGCAACCCCCCCACCCCCCCCAAGGGGGGAAAGAATTAGGAATGGGGAATGGGGAATGGGGAGTTGGGAGTTGGGAGTTGGGGATTGGGAGTTGGGAATTGGGAGTTGGGGATTGAGCAACCCCCCCTACCCCCCCCAAGGGGGGAAAGAATTGGGGATTGGGAATCAGCCAATAACCAATAACCAATAACCAATAACCAATAACTAATTCATTACCATATCCATCAAAATTTGCTGAGAACTCACTTCCGGGCAATTAACAGGTGGCCGTCGCTGAGAATAGTGACCTCCAGGCTGCAAATCCCAAGCTTGGCGGTTGTCCGCCAGCATCACCCCCAAAATTTCTTGCAACTCCATAGCAATTGTCGGGTCTTCCACCTGAACTATCGCCTCAACTCGTCTTGTGAGATTGCGCTGCATCCAATCAGCAGAACCAATATAAACCTCTTCGTTGCCACCGTTGAAAAAATAAAACATCCGAGAATGCTCCAAAAAGCGACCGATAATACTGATAACTCTGATATTTTCACTAACACCTTCAACGCCGGGACGCAAACAGCAAATCCCCCGGATAATCAAATCAATTTTCACCCCAGCTTGAGAAGCTTCGTACAAAGCAACAATGATTTGAGGGTCAACTAAAGCATTCATTTTAGCGACAATGCGCCCACAACTACCGTTGCCATTTTCAGCATTCAAGCGACAAAATTCTGCCTCGCGACGGATGAGGGCCAAAAATCGATCGCGCATATTGACCGGTGCTACCAATAAATTACGATAAGATACCTGCCGCGAATAGCCAGTCAAATAATTAAACAAGTCCGTCAAATCTGAACCCAAATCCTCCCGACAACTCAACAAACCCACATCCGTATAAAGTCCCGCCGTCTTCGGATTATAATTTCCAGTACCGATGTGGACGTAGCGCCGAATGCACCCGTCCTCTCGTCGTACCGCCATCAAAATCTTGGTGTGGGTCTTGAGCCCCACCAAACCGTAAACTACATGAACTCCGGCCTGTTCTAACTTGCGAGCCCAATTAATATTGTTTTCTTCGTCGAATCTAGCCTTGAGCTCTACTAAAACAGCTACCTGCTTACCATTTTGTGCTGCTTCAATTAAGGCACTGACGATCGGCGAATCACCAGAAGTGCGGTATAAAGTCATCTTAATCGCTAATACAGAGCGATCGTGCGCCGCCTCAGTAATAAACCGCTGCACCGTAGCAGCAAAAGAGTGATATGGATGGTGCAACATAATATCGCCCCGGCGGATGGCGGTAAAAATATCTTCCATCTCCTCAGAATGGCTGATGGACTCGTCAATTCTTCCGGCTTCCGGGTTTCGCAAACGGACAGGGACTACGGGACTCCATGGGGGGTCTTTCAGTTCCGGCACAGGCAGTCCGACAAAGGACATCAAATCCTTGAGGCCTAGCAGCCCTTCTACGACGTAAACATCTTGCTCTCCTAGATCCAACTCGTCCATGAGCATATCTCGCAGACCAGGTGGCATAATCGCTTGGATTTCCAGGCGTACCGCAGAACCTCCAAACCTGCGTTTGCGGAGTTCCTGTTCGATGGCTAGCAGCAAATCCTCTGCCTCATCTTCCTCCACTGTCAAGTCTGCATTACGAGTAATACGGAAGGGGTGATATTCCTGAATATCCATCCCCGGAAACAGGGCATCTAAATTGTGAGCAATTACCTGTTCTAGCGGCACCCCAGTCCAGACAGCAGATTTGCCTCTTTGTTGCCATTGCAAATCGGCCGGCAAGGGCAAAAACCTCGGCAAGACTTGCGGTACTTTGACGCGGGCAAACAATTCTTCCTGGGTATCCGGGTCCCTGACTACTACTGCTAAATTGAGGCTGAGATTGGAAAGAAAGGGGAATGGGTGACTGGGGTCAACGGCTAGGGGTGTGAGTACGGGGAATACTTGTTCTTTGAAGTAGCGATGTAGGTATGTGCGTTGTTCTTGATTGAGGTCTATGTAGTCGAGAATGTGGATGCCGCTGGCTGCTAATTTGGGGCGGAGAGTTTGCTCAAAATAGGAGTGTTGCTGGGAAACCATGGGCAAAAGTCGTTTGCTAATGGCATCTAGTTGTTGTTGGGGGGTGCTGCCATCGGAGGTGAGTTTGCTGACTTTTGCTTCTACTTGCTGTTTGAGGGCTGCTACTCGCACCATGAAGTATTCGTCGAGGTTGGAACTGAAAATAGCCAGAAATTTGAGTCTTTCTAGGAGGGGTGTGCGGGGGTCTAGGGCTTCGTGGAGGACTCGGTTGTTGAATTCTAGCCAGCTTTGTTCTCGGTTGAAGTAGTATTGGGGGTCACTGAGGTTGATTTCAGTGTAGTTTTTGGGGCTAGTCTTTTTTTGCTTGGACATGGTTTGGGAGGGTCTTGGGGAGGCTCGGTTGATGGCATCGGTAAATTATTATTGTAGGTTAAAGGATTTGTTGATATTTGTTTTTGGTCGATCGCACGTTGTTGTAATACCTTTCGGGAAACGGCATTGCCCATAGGTGTCAACTTAAGACTCCAACCTTTAAGAAATCTCGCTTTTACCATAATCTCGATCCCCCTAAATCCCCCTTAAGAAGGGGGACTTTGATCGGACTCTTGTCCCCCCCTTACTAAGGGGGGCTAGGGGGGATCGAGATTTAAGAGTCAAACAGCAATCTGTGACTGGGTTTAACGTTAATTTGTCCCGACGAAAGGCACGGTGGGGTGTCCGGCCTGTGAATCACGAACCAATCCCCGCAATCCAATTCCCCACCGCATCAAACAAATCATCTCCATCCACCGCAAAACCTGTTAACGGCAATTCCAGCGGTGTATCGGTAATCCAGGCGATATGAATTCCCATTTGAGTGTCAGCGAGTTTGCGGGTGAAAGATGAAAGCGCATCTTCGCAGGGACAAGAGTGCAAAATTAAGGCGATGTGCTGTTTTTGCAGGCGGTTTTTGAGTTGGGGAATTAATCGCTTGAATTCGGGGGCGTTGCGAATGGCGGGAATGTCTGTATCTGCGGGGAAGATTGTTTGATATAGTTGGGTACAGAGCTCTTGGGCGATCGCGCTTGTATCGGTTTCGCCTTCTAAGGCACGTATGTTAAGGGGAACGGGGAAGGATTTATCGGTGGGTTGGAGTTGTTTGAGGAGTGTGGGGATATCTGGATTTTGTGGGTGGTTGCGATCGGGTGTTGGGGAATTGGTGGGTTGGGTGTGCCATGCTTGATGAAATTCTGGGTAAGTCATCTTTTGGGCGCAGTTCCAGATGACTTTAAAGCAGTTTTCATAGAGATTAAAATCCTTTTCGTAGATTTCGGAAGTTAGGCAATTATTCAACCCAGAGACTGCTATCGCGAAGTTTTTACCTTTCATAATTTTCCTTAATTTATATGCCGCCTCTCTCTGGGCAGATACATTACCTGAATTGCGGATTAACTCGACTAAAGCCGCGATCTCCTCTGGGTTTGAGTTATTTTCCCATATTTCCCCTACGATCTTTGTCACCCTACTCCGACTAATCTTAATATTTAAATTGCGAATTAACTCGGCTAACTTGGCGAACACTTCTCGGTTGTATTTGCCGATTTTTAGTAAGCTTGCTGCCGCTAGGTTCCTGGTAACTTTATTGCTTGAATAGCGGAGCAACTCGACTAAAACAGCAATCGCTTCAGGGTTATTTGTGTCTATTTCTCCTAAGCTATATACTGCTAGCCTCTGGATGTTTTCATCACCAGAATTGCAGATTAACTCGACTAAAGTGGAAAGAGCCACTGAGTTATCTCTATCTATTTTCCCTAAGCTAGCTGCCGCTTCCCACCGTGTATATTCATCACCAGAATTGCGGATGAAATCGACTAAAGCAGCAATCGCTTCTGGATTATTTTTGCCTATTTTCCCTAAGCTAGATGCCGCTTCACGCCGGGTATATCCATCACTTGAATTGCGGATTAACTCGACTAAAGCGGCGATCGCCACTGAGTTATCTTTATCTATTTCACCTAAGCTAGATGCCGCTCGCATCCTAATAGATTCATTAAGTGAATTGCGGATTAAGTCAGCTAAAGTGGCGCTCGCAACTGGGTGATGTTTCTCTATTTTCCCTAAGTCTTGTGCCGCTCCCAATCGGGTAAATTCATCACTCGAATTATGGATTAACTCAACTAAAACGGCGCTCGCAACTGGGTTATCTTTGCCTATTCCCCCTAATTTTTCTGCCGCTACCCGCCGGGTAAGTTCATCGCTTGAATTACGGATTAACTTGGCTAAAGCGGCGACCGCCCTTTTCCGATCTATCTCTTTCAGTATCTCCTTTGCTGTCGGGGAAACAATTTTATTGACGTTCACCCATTCCTGTTTTTCCTCATCAAAATAACCAAACCCCCACTTAATAATCTGCGACACAATCTCATCAGCAAGACTACAATCTTTAAACTCAGCAATCCCCGCAGCCGCTAGAAAATATGCCCGATATCCATAAAATTCACCACACCCATCCTTAAACTTAACTAACGCCTTAATAAACCCCTCCTTCTCCTCCTTCCCAACCTCCTCACGCCCCAACCACAGCAAAATAACCTCCTTCCACTGCTTCTCAAAAATGCGATACCTAGCATCAGGATGTTGCGGATTTTCAGGAATAGGATTCAAGAAAAAGTGCCAATCCTCAACCGCCAACGCCGCAAAATATTCCTGAAACGTCGGATGGTAAAAAGCATAAATCCCCTCTAGCGTCTCCGCATCCCTCGCCACTAAATTCAGCCAACCCAAACGACAAGCTAACTCAAACTGCGATGCACCCATCACCCGATATCCCACACTTTCTCGCAACTGAAACCGCGACGTTTCATTTAACATCCCAGAAAGTGCCAATTTCCCCAAAGCCGCATTCAAATCCTGCTGCTGAATCCAATTCAAGTGCGGTTTTTTCCACTGATATAAAGTAGTCACAAACCGCTGATAAAGCTTAGCCTTAGTATCCGGCAAATCACCATCCAAGGATTGCCAAGTGCCACACAATAGCGAACATCTCAGGGGGTTTTTTACTAAATCTCGAATTCGCTCTTTTCCTGATGCTGCTAATGCTTCCCGTAGCTGTTGAGAAAGCACCCCCCCAGCCCCCCTTGCTAAGGGGGGAGCAAGAGTTTCTCCGGCTTCTGGTAATTGTTGAGAAAGCACCCCCCCAGCCCCCCTTGGTAAGGGGGGAGTAAGAATCTCCCCTTCTTCTCTTGTCCCCCCCCTTACCAAGGGGGGGTTAGGGGGGGTTCCAAACCGGGGATTAGAGGGAGTTAAAAACCACTTATCGATAAACATTTCCACTTGTTCGGGATAGGAAAACTCCAGAGTGCGATAAGTATCAAAACTATCCAACGCAGAGCCGATCGCATCCCAAACATTTTGCCGACAACTTAGCACAATTCGCGCCCTTTGAATACAGCCCCCAGTCCTAATTTGCCGCTCAATTTCCGCCAAAGGATTCCCATCTCCCACCGCCATCTCATCCGCCCCATCCAACACCAACCATACGCGATCGGCATTAAACTGTGCTAAAAAATCATCCTTAATTTCCGCCGTCGCCTCAGCCTTCCCAATTCTCTTAATTGCGGCCAGCAGCCAATTATCAAATAAATACGGCTCTAATTCCTTCCCCTGCAAATCCGCCAAGGATACCCAAATTACAATAGCCTCGGAAAGGCCCGCCGCTACCCAATTCGCAATTTGCCGCAACAGCGTTGTTTTCCCCGCCCCCGGTTCCCCAATAATTCCTAACCGCTTCCCATTGCTTTTAGGGCTAATTCCTTGCTGGATTACTTGTTCGAGAAATTCGCTATGTTCAAATGTCTGAGTGACTTCTTTTTCTCGATACAAATCCGAACCTTCCTCAGCCCCAAGATTCTCGCGTTGCTGAGTCACTTTGTGCCGTTCCACCAATCCCAGCGGCACATAAACATCATCAATTTGATGGTTGCCAAAAGTTAGTTGATTGCTACTAAGCCGCTGCTGTTCTTTCTCGTCTAAAATCTGCTGGCAAATATCCCGCCAATCAATCGGCACGTAAACAATTCGGCTCTTTTTAACTATCTCCTCAAGCCAATCATACATCTCTTGGGTTCTGCTATCAATCCGCGTTAAACTCTGCCCGGTAAAAATCTGAAATACTTTGTCATTTTCCTTTACTTCTTGGGCAAAGTATGCTGATAATAAATCAAATAATTCTTGCTCTAACTTAGTTTTGTAGGGTGCGACATCGCAATTTTCTAGGGCGACTGCCAGCAGTTTTTGGTTGAGTTTTTCAACCCGATTCTGTTTGAACTCATCTGTGGCAGTCAGCAGCAATTCTATCTCATCTAAACCGGCAATGGGAATCCCAGAGGGGATTGTTTCTTTATGTATTTGTTCTAATTCTAATTTGAGCTTTTCGAGCTTTCGTTTCAACCAATCAAAGTCCCTGCGCCTATCTTGCAGGGAATAGGCAAAACTCTCTCGGTTAGCTGTATTTTTCGGATCGATTTCCTGTTGGCATTCTGAGGCGATTTGTTGTTGAGCTTTCAGGAAAGATGTTTTCAGTGCTTTTTCTAAATCGTGATTGACAATTTTTCCGTTTCGTGATATCTTTTTTATCCCGGTCAAACAGAGATGCTTTGCTGCATCATTGACTTGAGTGCCGAGAATGCCTTGCCAAGCGACTGTGAAAAGTAAGCCCAAGGTAATCGGATCTGACATTTGAGGGTGCTCCTGATGCGTTGCTGCAAGGGGGTTATTTTTATGATAGCCGATCGCATTTGGTGGCGCTCTACTTAACTCATTCTTTGATGATTTCCACTACATCTTCAATCATCACACCAAAAGCCCGCGCTAATTTGTGGATTGCGGTAAAGTCAACCATTGATATGGACGATCGCCTAGCATAGGTAGTAATTGTGCTGTATACTACACCAGAACGCTCAGCAACTTCTTTGAATGTCCAGCCTCTTTCGGCTGCTAGTTCTCGAACTCTGATTCTGACTAAACCCATACTTGACAATAAGGCAATTGCGTTCGATTATTGCTGCATCTAAAAAATTGACGTACCACCAGGATATGCAACTACCATGATATATGAAAATCAGTCAAGATCTTCAACGATCGCCGCATCTAAAATTATTCATAAGTCTTTAGTTGTCAATCCGCGATCGAGATTTGTGACTGAAGAAACTGTAGCGCTATTGTTCAACATCTCACCAGAGCAGATTTATCGCATCGAATGTTGTCACAATATTGTATATGTTCACGCAAAAGGCTTGAGTCGTTTTGTCAGTTACGCCGATTTCCCCCCTATTGTGGGAGTAAATCCCCCCGTACCTCGCGATTATCTCGCCTGGTACAAACGCTGGAAATGCACGAAAGCACCTGTATTTTGGACTAAATTTTACACGTACAATTTTAAAGGGGCGGTTTCAGTTGACAGCTTGCGGGAGTGGGGCTTGGTGGTGGGTAGTGTTAAATCCGTAATTGCTGCTACAGTGCTTCAACAGTTGCGAGATGTTTATGCTGAGGAAAAATACTTGATGGAGAAATTTTAAAGTGCGATCGCCTCAAGGGAGTAAAAAAATAACTTAACTTTACGGAATTGCTCTCGTACCATCAGGAAGACAATAGCAACGGCGTTATCCAACCAAGAATCAATATGCTGCGTCTATTAATTTCCGGTGGTATTGTCATGGTACCGCTGCTAGGATTTTCTATCCTCGCAGCCACTCTCATATTAGAAAGACTATTCTTTTGGTGGCAAATACTCCGCCGTCAAGATGCAATTATCCGGCAATTTCTCAACTCCTATTCCCGTTTTCCTAAGTCGGAAGTAGTGAAAAAAAAGCTGATTCCTTGTCTTGAGAAAAATGCCGACCTTCCGGTGTCCCGCATTTTTTTAGCTGCGCTACAATTGCACCAGCCAAGTGTTGAAGATTTTCGTTTGGCTTTGGAAACTACTTCTCATGCAGAATTAGCTTCATTAAAACGCTTCCATACAGTTTTTGAAACAATTATTAGTCTGGCACCTTTATTGGGTTTATTAGGGACTGTTCTGGGACTAATTAACTCCTTTGCTGCGCTCAAAATTGGAGAGGTTGGTGGTGGTAGTACGGCTGGTGTTACTGGGGGTATTAGTGAAGCTTTGGTTTCTACAGCCACGGGGTTAATTGTTGCTATTTTTACTTTATTTTTTGCCAATTTGTTTCGAGGTTTTTATCAGCAGCAACGAGCTTTGTTTCTGGAGTATGGGGGTCAATTAGAATTGCTTTATCGTCAGCGGTTTGGATCGGAATTGTTTCACCGCAGAGGAACCAGAGAAAGGGGAGAGATATGAATGATTCTCATGAATACAGGATTTGATTTTAGCTACAAGTATGGAGATGTCTCATGGGCTTACTATCGGATTTTTTTACCGCAGAGTACGCAGAGGAACCAGAGAAAGGGGAGAGATATGAATGATTCTCATGAATACAGGATTTGATTTTAGCTACAAGTATGGAGATGTCTCATGGGCTTACTATCGGATTTTTTTTACCGCAGAGTACGCAGAGGAACCAGAGAAAGGGGAGAGATGTGAATGATTCTCATGAATACAGGATTTGATTTTAGCTACAAGTATGGA